>CAZUFQ010000102.1:0-12288 GCA_964618735.1 uncultured Enterobacteriaceae bacterium | reverse complement strand
ACGTTAACAAATGTCGTTATTAGCGGCAGCAATTTTAGCAGTGGCGCGCTGTGTAGTTTTGGCAGCGGGATTACGGTGAACAGCTGCACGTTCAACTCGGCCACGCAGCTCACGGCGAACCTTACGCTCGACGCCAATGCGACAGTGGGCGCACGTACGGTGACGGTCACGAACCCCGATGCGCAGAATGGTAGTCTCCCCAACGCTTTTACTGTCACTGCGTTTGTAGCACCCATCCAGCATATCGATTTCACCTATAGTGATAACACAGCGTTAAAAGCGGATGGATGGGACTTCCTCGCCAAGACTGCGGCCAATGTCACACGGAATACTGAACAAACCGGAGCCTTGGCCGTCAATTATGATCAGGTCGCCCATCCCGGCGTGATAAGGATTCCCGTGGGGAATGGGGAATTGTGGCAGACGCTCAATAATTCCCAGAATATGCTCTTGCGGGATTTGCCTAGTGGCTGGACGAGCATTCGGGTGAAGCTGGCCGCCTTCAACCCGGTGGCCAACTATCAACAAGTGGGCTTGCTAGCCTATCAGGATGATGACAACTATGTGGATGTCGACCGGCCCTATGTGAGTACGCAAGGCGGGCAAACGATTGAGCTCTTTCGCGAGAGCAGTCAAGTGGCGAGTTACATCAATCGTCAGCCGTTAGCCAATACGGGGAATCTGGTGTTGCGCTTAGATCGCAATGCCGCGACGAACGTCTACACGGGGTACTACTCGGTGGATGGCGGAGTGAACTGGGTCGCGTTGGGCAGTACAGCGGTTGCATTGGTGAACCCACGGTTAGGGATCCAGGTGGGCTCGAACCAAGTAGCAACCACACTAGCGGCGGATATCGCTTGGGTTGAAATCGTGCGGTAAGAGTCTAGTTAGTTTTACTACTGATGCGCTTATGAAACACAGGACCGGAAGCGACGTTACAGTCGGCTCTTCGCTTCCAAGTCCAGTACTAATGTTTTCCCCGCCAGCCAGAAAAACACGACTGCGGCGAGATTCATAACGGTTGCTGCAGCAAGCAAAGAGAAACGGACCGCATCTGGCGTGCCGATCAGATCGTTGAGAATGCCGACGGTCTGCGGCCCAGCGCCCATACCAATAATGGTAATAATGAAAAGAAATACCGCAGAGGCCATAGCGCGCATCGCCGGCGGCACGAGATCTTGGGCAATCGCGAACGACGGCCCAACCCAGAGTGTGCTGAAGAGGATGGCGGGTAGAAAAGCAAGCAACGCCCAGCGGGTGTTCTGTATAAGCAGGGTAGCACTGATAGTAGGGATAGCGAGCACCACGCCGATGAGTCCGACATAGATGCGCGCCCGAGGCTGTCGTCGCGCCCAATGATCGGCTATCCAGCCGCCCAAGAATGCCCCTGCGCCTCCACCTATAGCGGTTATCCACGATAACCATCCGCCAAGCTCTCCCGTAGTCATGTGGTGAACACGAACGAAGAAAGCAGGGATCCAGGCGCCCAAGCCATAGCTGACAAAAGCATGGAGCCCCCCAGCAAGCCCGAGATAGCGTCCCGTGGGCAAAGAGCAAAAAAATCTCCAGGTTTCTTTCAGATTATAGGCATGAGTGCGCACTTCGTACTGCTCACTCATGCCCCGTATTGGTTCGCGAATGGTAAGACGGACGAGCAACGCCATGAACAGACCTGGCGCACCCACGACGAAAAACGCCGTTCGCCATCCGTACACATCATTGATCCAACCGCCAATCCAATAACCGAGGCCGACCCCGACATAAATTCCACTGGCGTAGATTGCGAGGACCGTGGCGCGCTTCTGTGGAGAAAAATAATCGGAGAGCAACGAATGCGCAGGCGGTGAGGCCCCGGCTTCGCCGATGCCAACTCCGATACGCGCTAACGCCAGGTCGGGAAAGCCGCGCGCCAAACCAGAAACTACCGTCATAACGCTCCACGTGGCGAGGCTCAGCGCAATTAAACTGCGGCGCACCCAACGATCCGCTAACTGCGCCAGCGGGAGTCCAGCAATCGTGTAAAAAATGGCAAAGGCGAAGCCCGTCAAGAAGCCCAGCGCAGTGTCCGAAACCTGAAGATCTTTTTTGATCGGTTCCAGGAGGATCGCGAGAATCTGGCGGTCAATAAAATTGAAAATATACACGACAAAAAGGACCGTCAGCACATAATAGGCGTAGAGATTGCCGACGGACAGATTTGTCTCAGCACCCGAACGAGGCGGCGGCGTCCGTGCTTCTTGTACTTTCTGGCTAGGCATGCTCCCCTTCCCTGACATACAAACGCCCTCTTTCTCTGACTGAGTACAAAGAGTTTGTCAAGCAACCGGTATAGCAAATGGCTCGTTCGCTTCGCTCACTCTATGGCGGATGGCTCACTCGCTACGCTCGTTCTATGGCAAGACAGTTTTTGCCATAAGCTATCAAGCAAGTGCAACGAGCAGACCATAGAGCGACCGTAGGGCGTGGGCTATATGCCAAGCGGCTGTCCGCATGGTACAGTCCGTCAACCCATATCATGGAGGGAAACTTATGGCGCGAAAAATATCGGTTGGTATTAATTGGCAGGGCGCTCTCGACTACAAAGCCCTGCTCGAACGCGTACAGATTGCTGACGCAGCAGGCGTCCACTCTGCCTGGGTTCCAGAAGCGTGGGGGCGCGATGCGTTTACCATCCTGACGTTGATGGCGGACAAGACCAAGAACATTCAGCTGGGCACAGCAATCGTAAACATTTATTCCCGCACCCCAGCCGCGCTCGTACAACATTTCGCGACTATGGACGAACTATCCGGCGGACGCATGATTATCGGTCTCGGCACGAGCGGGCCGCAGGTAATTGAACATTTTCACGGCGTGAAGTTCAATCCGCCTCTCACCCGCATGAAAGAATATATTGACATCATTAACACGCTGATGCGCAACGAACCAGTCAAATATAACGGCAAGTTATTCAATCTTCAGCGCGGTTTTACGTTGCGCTTTACGCCGGTGCGAAATCATATCCCCATCTATCTGGCGACGCTCAATGCGAAAAGCGTAAAGCTTACGGCAGAAATGGCGGACGGCTGGTTGCCAATCATGATTCCGCTGTCGAAACTGAAGAGCGAGATTGACGCTCTGCGACAGGCGAGTATGGCGGCGGGACGTCCAGCCAATGCGGTTTCCGTGCGCGCTCCGGGCACAGTGACGGTGACAAAAAACATCGACAAAGCCCGCGCCGAATCTGCTGGGACGCTTGCTTTCTACATTGGCCGCATGGGCACGTTCTACGCCGAACAGTTGACCAGACTGGGACACAGCGACACGGTACAAGCAGTAAAGAAAGCATGGGATGTTGGTTCACGCGCGGCGTCAGAGGCGGTGTCGGCAGCTTTAATCGACGCGACCAGCTGCGCCGGTTCAGTTGAAGCGTGCATTGATCGTCTACAAGCGCAAGAAGAAAATGGCGTCGACGTCCATAGCGTACAGGTGGACGCGTCGGACAACCGCGAATATGAGCAAACGTTAAAGAAGCTGGTGGGATGAGCTGACAGGAGACCAGAGTTGCTCCTTGCTCGGCATGGGTCTCTTAACCCCGGCGAAGAGCTGCTCGTAGGTCTCCGACGCCTCACTCAACTCTCATTTGTCAATCTCCAACGTCCGATCGAGCAACTGCTGCGCGAGGGCGGCGCCTGGGAGACCTAGCCCCAGGTCATGGCCCAGTTCAAGGGCGAGGCGCAGGTCCTTGTGCATGAGCTGCAGAAGCCCCTGGGGTCCAGTCGTATAAGAGTCTTTGAGCTTCCGCTGCTGCGTCCAGTTGTCGGCTGCTCGACTCTGCGCGGCCCCGGCATGCACTACGTCTTGCATCGCTTTGAGATCGAGTCCAAACGTCTCCGCTAACCGCATTCCTTCATGCGCCGCCAACATGTTGACGTAGACAATGAGATTATGCGCGAGCTTGGCGACGGCCCCAGAGCCAAGGTCTCCGAGGTGAAAAATGTTTGCTCCAGACGTAGCGAACACCGGCTGGCATTTTTCAAAGAGCGCCTTGTCGCCGCCGACCATGTAGCAGAGCGTCTTGGCAGAGGCTCCGCGTTCGCCGCCGCTGACTTCCGCATCAATGACGCCGACCCCTTTCGCTTTGGCCAGTTCAGCAACTTTGCGGATGGTCTTGGGGTGCACCGTGCTCTGTACAGCGATGATGCTGCCCGGTTTCGCGCCGCTGAGCACGCCGCCTTCTGCTAAGGTCGCGGCTTCGACTTGCGCATCATCCACCACGACAAGTTCAATAATCTCTCCATGTGAACCGATTTCGTGAGCAGAGCGCGCCACCTTGGCGCCGAGCGCCGCGAGTTCTTTGCACGGCTCTTCTCGCAGATCGTAGACCATCAGATCAAAACCGGCCTTGGCGACGTTGATGGCCATCGGCTTGCCAATGTTTCCCAGACCAATGAATCCCACTCGTGTAGCCATGATTTTCCCTCCTTCATAGAATCCTGACGCGCCTCGTTCTATGGCGCATGAAACGCCGTGACAAATTCGTTCTGAAATCCTTTTAATTCCAGTCGTTCGTTCCACAAGCGGAATTGCCGTCCCAGTTCCGGGGCCTCTTGCTGTAATCGCTCCACAACCGTGGCTGTCGCAATGATGCCGTCGGGTGGAATCTGTTTAAGCAGACGCGCCGCCAAGTTAATGCTCGGACCAATGAGCGCCACCGAACGTCGCAAGGCCGTGCCAATCACGCCAATTACGACGTTACCTACGTTTAAGCTGAAACGCGCTTGCAACGTAGCGTGAGTGTTCACCCGAGCACGCGCCAAGGCGTCACGAATAGCGAGCGCAGCTTGGGTCGCTTCCGTCACGGACTCGAAATAGAGCAAGGCGCCGTCGCCTTCGTAATCTTTCACGTCGCCACAGTAGGCCAAAGCAATATCCGTCACCACTTGCATGAAGCTCTGCACTTGCGCCAGCGCCTCTTCGGGCGTTTGGTTCACCACGGCGACGGTAGAATCTGCAATGTCAACGAATAAAACCGTTAGCTCCTTGCGAATAGGTGGTCCTTGCTGGGTCGCATAGCTGCTGACGAGCCCTGAAAGAAACGTATGCGCATGAGCCGTCGCTTGCGCGCCATTCGCTTGGTCTACACCGGTGTCAATTGCAACTGGAAGCGTCGTCTGATCCGCTCTCCGTGGCCCAATAGGATACCCTGCTTCCTCCCAGGCCAGAAGGCCGCCACGGAGCGCATAGACCGAGGCAAATCCTTCGGCTTGAAGCCATAGCGCCGCACGGGCGCTGCTCGCATCCTCACTTCAAGTGCAATAACAGACAATCGTCGCCTGACGGGGCAGGGTGGAGGCTTGCTCTACAACTGACGCCAGCGGCAACAAGCGCGCCCCAGGGATTTGGGAAGGGTGCACGCTGGCTGCGTCTTCCGTGCGCACATCAAGAATGACGATGTTATCTCCACCAGAAAGACGATCGTGTAACTCTTGTGGACTCATTCGTAAAGCCTCTTGTGTCGCCATGAGCTGCTCCTTCGCGTAGGGTTACATACGGTTACTCTGCCCGCTTCGCTATGCCGCTGCAAGGACTGTGTTCTGCAAAACTCCTCCAGCGGAAAAGGTGGAGCGAGAGAAATCAGAGCCACATCATGGTCTTTTCTTGCTATGTCTTGCAGAAAGGCATATAAGCCAGCCAAACAGACGTGGACGCCCCACGCACGAAAGAGAGGAGTCGAATATGATCGTTATCGCTGGCACTATCCCCGTAAAGCCCGAATGCAAAGAAGAAGCGTATAAGCTCGCGAGTCTGTTGGAGCAGGAAACGCGTAAAGAGGCTGGCTGCTTCATGTACACGTTTTATGCCGACCGGAATAATCCCAGCACGTTCTTTATTTTTGAGGAATGGGAATCCGATGAAGCGCTCGCCAAGCATTTTCAAACCGATCACATGAAACAGTTCATGCAGCAAGCGCCCAAGATTTTGGCCGGTCCGCCGGTCGCCAAAAAATATGTGGTCACTTCAGCAGCGCCGCTGTCGGTTTAAATGTCTCAACGACTTAATGAGGACATTATGAAAGACCTCACGACCATGGGGCAGACCGTTGGGGTGTTGCTGAAAGAACGAAAACACACAATCTCAATTGCTGAGTCGTCCGCTGGCGGCTTGATTTCCGCCGTGTTGGTGGACGTTCCGGGCGCGTCGGCTTTCTTCTTGGGCGGCAGCGTGATCTACACCCTCGAAGCGCGGCGATTGCTGCTCAATTTGAAAGACGAAGAATTTACCGGCGTACGAGCCAGTACGGAGGAATATGCGTTACGTATGGCAAGAGCCGTTCGTCAACTCTTCGGCACGACTTGGGGGTTGAGCGAGACTGGCGCTACCGGTCCGACTGGCAACCGCTACGGTGATGCCGCAGGTCACGCCTGTGTCGCTGTCGCTGGTCCAGTCGAACGCGTGTTGACGATAGAAACTCGTCATTCTGGCCGCGAGGCGAATATGTGGATGTTCACCGCTACAGCGATTGAACTTCTGGAAACTTGCATTTGTCAGGGTGAGTGAAAAGACTGCTAAAGATTCCGAAGAGAAAGGGGCTCGCGATTACCGAGCCCCTAGTGAAGAGCTTATTCTCTTACAAATCAATCGGCAGTTCTAGATATTGTTGATAAATAAAGTCACGGTGCTCAAAGAGCAATGGATGGGCAGCCGCTTGGATCACGGGGTCGGTATTGGTGTAGCTCTTGCGAAACGCCGACGGCATGGGACATTGCTCGTGCGGCAGAGGCTGGATCAATGCCGCGAACGCCGCCCAATAAATATCTAACGCTGAGAGTTGGTTGCCAATAAAAAAACGGCTTCCTTTGGCACGCTGTTGTTCGAGGCGTGCGGTCAAGGTTCGCAAAATTTCCGCGCAGCGCGCCGGCGCGGCTTCCGCTTCTTGCGCGTTATAGCCGTACTTGTTCCCCATGTAGTGAGCAAACCCTACACTTTTGGGGTCTGCATTGGGGTTTGCAAATGCAGGATGCAAGAGCAGAAGGCGCTTCGACCAACCGAACCCGTGTTCCCCACACAGTTCGTTACAGTAGCCAAACATCGCCATGCGCTCGTCGATATTGTCGGGGATCAGCGCAGGAGTCGGCTGCAACCGTTCCGCGAGATACAACTGTGGAATCCAGGTTGACCGCAGCGGCTCGTCATTCCAGGCAAACACCGGCGCCGTCGCCTGTGCAGACCACTCGTACAACGCGCGGTTTTCTCCGCCGATCTCTTGGCGCACTCGCGTGTACGGAATCTTCTTTACATGTAAAATACCTTTAGCTGCTTCACTCCATGGTCCCGGCACTCCGGGGGAGAGAACAACTCTGAGCCCAGACATTGGGCGCGCCTCTTCAACGCTAATATATTCCGCCATGTGATTACTCCTTGTTACCGCATGCCTTCTTCGCCTTTTCCCGGCGAGTAATGATACAGGACAGTAATGGTGCGCTCCTTAAAAAACCACTGCCCCTGGTCTTTGACAAGAACATCGTCATAGCGACCAGAGATCACACACACGTTATCGTCCGGATCGATAAAATCAGAGTCGAAGTACGTTGAAGCCGTTGCGCTGTTGTCCTGCAAAGAAAGGTAGGGCTCGTAGAGTTTGTGACGTGGGTGGCGGTACTCTCCTGGGCGTGCTTGGTAGAATTGACCATACCATGCGTGAATAGTGTCGCGGCCAGTGTGCTTTTTCCCGCCTTCAAACGAGACCGCAAACGCGGCGTCCCGGTGAAACAATGCACTCAATTCGTCAAGTCGACCCCCATCGAGAGCAGCACAATATCTGCTCAAGAGCTGGCGAACTCCTTCATAGTCGCTGCCGGCAGCAGTTGATGAAACGGCGCGTCGCACACCAGTCGTACGGCTCGCCTGCGGCGCTCGTCTCGCTGGTTTCTTGACGACTTTCGTTGGTTTTTGCGCGGCTTTTGCCTTTTTGGCTCCTTGCGATATTGCCATATATTCCTCTCCCTCCCTAGAATTCACCTTCTCGGCCCTTCCTTGGGCTGACACAGTCCCTGTCCTTCCTTGTTGAGTTGACACACGCGGTAGTTTCGTGAACAGTGATTCTTTCAGATTCTGTGACAACGCGCCAGCTTTTGTCAAGCAAAACGTCCCATTTTTCAGGATTTTTTCATGAATCGACCTTCGCGAGAGGGACTGCATGAGATTTCCCATCTCGCTCTTCCTATTATTGCCTCCATGGCTTCGGCAACCGTGGCCGGTTTTGTCGATACCTGGATGGTGGCGCTCGTCGGGACAGCGGAGATCGCGGCGGCTATGCCGGCTGGTATTACCGCCTACACTCTGACAGCTTTTCCGCTCGGCGTCACGCAATGTGTCAGCACCTTTGCGGCACAGGCCCTCGGTCGCGGCGAGCCCCGCGAGGGAGCTGCATACGCGTGGCAAGGCTTGCACCTTAGCCTTCTCGTGGGCCTGGGAAGCTTTCTGTTGTGGCCCTCGGCGCCGTGGTTTTTTTCTTTATTTGGACATGAACCAGAGGTCGTTGCCTTAGAGGTCATGTATTTTCGCGTGCGGCTGTGGGCAATCGGCATTTCTGTCGCCGTAGGCGCGTTAAACGGGTTCTTTTATGGCGTGCATCGACCTCGCGTGCCGCTTTGGGCAATGGTGATTGATAACATCGTCAATATAGTCTTGTGCTATGTGTTGATCTTCGGCAAATGGGGAGCGCCTGCGCTAGGACTCAAAGGTGCAGCACTCGCGTTCGTGTTCAGCTTCGCCATGCAATTGGCCGTGCTGTTCGGCGCATTCATTTCTTCCTGGAGTCACAAGGAGTTTTCCACTCGCACGACCTGGCGTCCGGCCTGGCTCCAACTGCGTCAACTGCTCCACATCGGGTGGCCGGCAGGGATGCAGTCCGCCATCGATGTGTTGGGATGGGGCGTCTTGATCGTTCTGTTAGTTGGGCGCTTTGGTAAGGAACAACTAGCCGCTAGCAATATCGCTATTCAATACATGACGATTTCTTTCATGCCAGGGATTGGGCTCGCCCAAGCGTTAACAGCACTGGTCGGTCGTTATATCGGCGCCGGAAAAACCGAGGTGGCCATCCAACGGGTCTATGAAGGAATGATGCTCGCACTCAGTTATATGACGCTGATGGGGCTTATGTACCTGACGCTACGAGGACCATTTATTGCTTTTTTCAATAGTGACGCCCGAGTCATTCAGGCTGGAAAAGATATTTTGATGTGCGTGGCGGTTTTCCAGCTGTTTGACGCAATGAACTTTACCTTCGCAGGCGCCTTGCGGGGCGCGGGTGATACTCATTGGACCGCCGGCTTAATTGCCGTGCTTTCAGTGTGTTTGTTCGCCCCACTCACTTTGGCAGCAGTCGCCTTCACCAATTTGCAGTCGCTTGGACCGTGGCTGGCTGGAACTATCTACTCCATCGTTCTGGGATTAGCACTGTGGTGGCGCTTTGCGCATGGCAAATGGCGGGAGATTGATATTTTCGCGGCTGAAGAGACAAAACCGCGCACGGTACTTTCTCAGGAGGCGGCGGGATAAGGACCGCGAATTCAAACTTTGGACGTGGGTACGAGGAGATCGAGGTGCCACTGCTGGCTTGCCCAGCAGTGCGTTGCTCTTTTCCCTTTGTCGTTACGCGGCAGCCTGTTGAGGCGCGACAATGCCCATTTCACCAAGCCGTTCGACGGCGCGGTCGCTCATCAATCCGCAGCGCGCCATATTATTCCACAATGACGAGTGGAAATCTTTCTTGAAGTATTTGCGGAAGAACGTGTACTCGTTCTTCTTGGCAATGTCGTGCCGCATGTTTTTGATATCCTCAATATCCGTTTTGCTGAAGCCAACGGCTTCATACGCCTCGCGCGGGAACTGACCGCCAAGCAGTCCAGCCGCAGCTTCACAGGCAAAATCTTCGACCTCATCTCGCTCTTTCGAAGACAGTTCGGTCATTTGTTCCGGTAAACTGAGCATACCGAAGCCCATGTGGCGAGATTCGTCGGCAAGAATGCGTTTACAAATTGAACTAATCAACGGGTCCGGACTGTGTTGCTCGAACATGCGAAAGAGCGACACGGCCAGCGTTTCCGCGACGAGTTGCGTGCCCACGGTTTTGAAATACCACTGGGGCATTTCCAGAATGCGGTCGAACAGGTTTTTGAGGCTGGAGGTAAGAGGATACGAGACTCCAAGTTTCTCCAGGGTGTAGCGCGAGAGCACCTCAGCATGCCGGGCTTCATCCACTACTTGGGTAGCCATGAAGAATTTTGAATCGATGGTAGGAAGAATGTTAACCAATTGGCTGCACACGAGCATCGCGAACTGCTCGCCGTACATCAACTGACTAATACGCCACGCAGAGAAATGTCGATTGAGTTCCACTTGCTGGGCTCGATTCAAGCGTTCCCAATACTTCGTGCCATAGACATCAATAAGGCCATCAGGAAGCACGCCTTGTTCAGGATTGAAGTCCTTCTCCCAATGAATATCGGTCGAGGCATTCCACTGATCACGTTTCGCCTTCTCGTAGAGAGACCGCATATCCTGGTTACAGACTGAAAGGTCATTGTTGAAAATCGCTGGGACCGTGGCGACGATAGTATTGGTTTGCAGATGAGCCATAATGCAGCTCCTTATTTAATTCATACGTTACGTAAGAGTTCCAATAATGAACTCCTTTGTTTCTAGCGAACATCTTTTGTTTTGTCAAGAGTTCACGGATCGGTAGTCCAAGCCCAGCCAAAAATTACAGGATGGAAGTGAGAGGAGCTAACAGAGGAGCGTTTCAGTTGTACTAAACGCCAGCGGGATGGCATATAGTGCTACCGTACGATAAGGAGACGCCTTGTTGAATCAACGAAGCAAGGGGAAAGAAACAAGGAGGACAGCCATGCCGCTGCCGCTGGAGCATATTCGAGTGATTGATTTGACGCGCGCGCGCTCAGGACCAACCTGTGTTCGTCAGCTCGCGGATATGGGCGCTCAGGTGATCAAGGTTGAACAGCCAGATGATGACGAAGGAGTGAGCCGCCACAATTCCGACTTTCAAAACCTCCATCGGAACAAGCGGAGTCTCGTCCTCAATCTGAAAGATCCGCGCGGCATTGCCATTTTGAAACAGCTCGTAGCCAAGTCGGATGTGCTCGTCGAAAATTATCGACCCGATGTGAAAAAAAGGCTGGGCATTGATTACGAAAGCCTACGTCCGCTGAACCCGCGTCTCATCTACGCCAGCATCTCTGGCTTTGGCCAAACCGGTCCATATCAGGGCCGTCCAGGCTACGATCAGATTGCCCAAGGGTTAGGAGGATTGATGAGCATCACTGGACCTCCAGGCGGCGGGCCCTGGCGTGTTGGCATTCCGGTAGCAGACCTGAGTGCTGGCTTACTTGCTGCCCAGGGAGTTCTGGTGGCGCTGCTGGAACGTGAGCGGTCCGGCGAGGGCCAATGGGTGCAAACGTCGCTGCTGGAAGCCATGATTGCCATGCTGGATTTTCAGGCTACCCGTTGGTTAATCGATAAAGAGGTTCCGCCGCAAGCAGGCAACGATCATCCTACAGGAATTCCAACCGGAGCCTTCAAGACACAAGACGGATACATGAATATCGCCGCCAGCGGACAACACATGTGGCGTAGACTCTGTGAAGCAGTGAACGCGACGGAGTTATTTGACGACTCACGGTTTGTTTCACCGGGCCGGAGATCCAAAAATCGCCAGGAGTTGAATACTCTTCTAGAAAAGAAACTACAAGTGAAGACCACCAGCGAATGGGTTGAGATACTCAATGCAGCCGGAGTGCCGAGCGGTCCCATTCTGACCATTGATCAAGTGTTCGCCAACGAACAGGTGCAGCATCTGGGTCTCGCCTGCTCCCTCCAGCATCCTCAACTTGGCGAGATCAAAGTTTTAGGTCTCCCGGTAACGCTCAGTCGCACCCCTGGCGCTGTCCGTACGCCGACTGCAGAGAAAGGGGAACACGCGGAAGAGATTCTTCAGGAGTTGGGGATGAATCTCGCCGAGATCCAACAGCTGCGAGAGAAAAAGGTGATTTGATAACCAAAGGGCGCGTGAAGGGAGACCGGTCTTTCACCGCCGACCTCAATTTTACGCCGTGGCTTGGAGGGTGCGGTCGGGCTCTCCTGAGGCCAGACGTGAGGGCTTGCCCTTGAGATAATCAATAAACTCTTGCGCCGCCGGAGTGAAACGGCTGCCGCGTTTAGAAATATTGCCGAGAGGCCGCATTAACACTTCGTCCGCGAATTAAATCGCTTTGAGCGTCTCGT
>CAZUFQ010000101.1:7731-12325 GCA_964618735.1 uncultured Enterobacteriaceae bacterium | reverse complement strand
TTGTTAAGTCGGGTGATGGTCTAAAGATGTGGTCTCTGAGGTGTTGTGAAAATTCGCGGGACTCTGATGGGAAAACATGAGAAATGGAGAGAACAGGAGAGAGATGAAAATACCGCTTTTCTCTAGGAATAACGCAGATTTACTAACAATCACAAAGAGTTAGTGAAATGCTTGGAAACGAATTTGAAGACCGGTGGGGCCACCGGGCCCCATCCTCCTCCGTTGACGTGCCTTGCTTACCATGAGGAGAGACCGGCGTCCAGAGTCAGATATGATCGCAAAGGACGGCGTACATGAAACACCTAAGATTGTATTGGTTGATCTGTAGCATTGCATTGGGCGTATTCGCGGGCGGGTGTGGTAAACCGCAGCCGTTGCGTGAAGCAGGTCAACTGGCGAAGCAAGGACAAGAAGCGGAAAAAACAGACTTCGCTGCCGCTGTGCAGTTCTACCAAGCTGCGCTCAAAAAAGTAGAAGACTTTTCTGCTCAATCGGCGGCTTCTTCTCAACCTGACCAGCGAGTTAGAGACGAGACTCGCATTGGACCCTACACGCTCGCTGAGTTGCGAGACCGAGTGCTTCCGCAAGTGCAGCAGAAAAATGCAGCTCAAGAAGATCCTCTTGCGTGTGCTTTCGTCCTTGCTTTTTCTACAAAAAATTCAACGAAGAGAAGCGCTCTCTTTACTGAAGTTGCTAAATCCTATGCAGCTTTGGGACAGGATGATCAGGTCCAGAAAGTAGTAGGCGCTGCCTTGGGCGACTTTGTCTGGGCAAATGCGGTTCTCGACCGAGCCGCCCAAGAGGAGCCAGGAGGCATGTGGAAAGCTATGGACGCTCCTGATGAAGAGGCGCTGAAAATTGCAAACTCTACCAAAGCTGCAGTTCTTTCATTTCTTGATAATGTGATAGGACAATACTTTACCCTTGGACGAGCGGGTCGCGCTTGGGCGCTGCTGCAATTGATGAGCGGACAAGAACAAGAGGAACTGAGGGATGCGGGGTGGAATACTGTTGCCTTCCATCACGTGGATCTCGGTCAACTTGAAGAGGCGCTTGGCGCGAGTACTTTCATTGTCGATCCGGCAATACGGGCCGGAGCGCTCATAAAAATAGCAAATCAATACACTGAAGCCGGGCAAGCTGCCTTGGCCGTAGATTGGGGAGATTGGAATACGGTCGGACAATGGCCTCCCGTACCAAGAAGCTTACGACAAGCTTTTCTTGCTCCTTATGAGGACGCAGAACAACTGGCCCTTCACATTATGTGGAGCCTCATCGCGCAGTGGACTGATCCAGCGATTCCTGGTCGAATTGTGTTTCCTCCATATAGAAAAGACCGTGCTGCGGGAATCCTCGTGCAAGCGCAACGCATTGCTGAAGCTATAGGAGAATTTCCTGACCGTGTAACGCAATTGACCGGCGTTGTGCAAGGATACGTTGCTGCTGAACACTATAATCGTGCGCTCGCGCTCATAGACAAATTTCGTGATCCTGAGCCAAAAGCAATACTGTTGACAACAGTTGCTACGCAGTACGCCAATACTGGTCATGCGGAACTGGCGCGTCCTCTCCTTGACCAAGTCATGCAAATGGCCAAGGCCTTTATTGATCCCTCCGTGCGTACGGAAGTGATGAAAAATGCGGCGCGCATCTATATCACTACGGGAAAGGAAGAGGCGGCGTTACAGATTGCACACGCCTTCAAAGATTCGTTTGCACGTGCTGAAGTGCTGCAAACCCTCGTGCGGAAGGAGGCCGCGTGCGACCATATAGAGGAAGCGGTGCTGCTTGCCCGCACAATAGCTGCTGATGAAGCTCGAGCGGACGCGCTTACGGCGATTGCAAAAGCTTACGTGGTAAGTGGCCAATTGAAAAGAGCGACCGATCTCATCGCAGAGGTAGACCAAGACTTGCCTGCTGTTGCACGTCATTACATTGAAAATGGACAAATGAGGCAAGCGGAACAAGTTACTGAGGAGGTGAGCGATGCGGCAAAACGCGCTGAAGTGTTGACGGAGGTTGCTCAAGGCTTGTTCACTATCGGTGATGAAGCGCGGGGAGGCTCCGTGTTGAAGCGCGCATTTCTGGCTGCCGAAGCAGTGCAAGATGAACAAGAGCGAGATAAAGTGCGAACCACGATGGCGCGTACGCTCGGGACGGGTCAGCAACAAGAGAAAGCGCGGCGAGTGGCGGAAACAATCGCTGACCCCGTAGCGCAAGCTACAGAATTAGCCGAAATTGCTCGGAGCTCCTTTGCTATAGGGGATACTAGTCAAGGCTTCGCTTTCCTTGCTCAGGCGCTGCGCGTCGGTCGAGAAATCCATGATCCAGCGAAGAGAGCGAGGACAATAACGAATATCGGGAAACGGATGATGACAGCGGGCTATCTTCCCCAGGCGTATGACGTTGCACTCCAGCTTGAAAATGTTGCATTGCGTTCTGAGATGCTTGCAGACGTGGCGCGTGCGAGCCTCAAGTCAGAACAGTACGAGCGGGCGGCGCATGTTGCAACCACTATTCCTGACCCCTTTATAAAGTCGAGGACGTTTGCCGCGATTGCATATAAGGCGATAACGGACGGGCGCTACGACGACGCCCGTCAATACGCAACCGCGATTTCTACGGTAAGTGAGAAAGAGGAGGTGCTGGTCGGCTTAGCGCATCGCTATGCTACGCTGGGTCGTCAAGACGAAGCGTTAGCGTTAGTGCCGCTGATAAAAAGTGCATATTTGAAAACTCGCGTACTTACTGATGTCGCGCTTGCCTATGTGGCGGACGCTCAAGAAGATCGTCTCGAGATATTCCTCAGCGGCATTGAGGACGCCTTTCCACGTGCACAAGTGACGGCGGAGGTAGCGCGTCAATATGCACTCAGTGGTCAGCGACAAAAGGCGCTTCTATTAGCTGATGCAATTGTAGACAGTGGTCTGCGTAGGCGGACGCTGAAAACAATTGCTGAACGAGGAGGAGGGGAAGGAGAGAATGTTGCGTTCGTGAATATGCTCCTTCAGGAGGGCAAAGAGCGCGCCCTCCGAGAAATGGCGCGAGCAGGGAAATGCGAACAAGCTCAGCAAATGACCTCAGGGATCACTGATAGCAAAGGGCGAGTACGTGCTTTACTTGATATCGCACGTCTTTGTTGTGAAAATGGACAACGTGAGCAATGTAAAGGAGTTATTGTTCAGGCTGTGCAAGAGACTCGCGGCCTTTCTGACGGCCAGGACCGGTCCGAACTCCTGAGCCGGATCGTGCGTCAACTCGTTGCAATTGGAGAACGTGAGCAGGCTGTGGAGTCAGCAAAGCAGATTGAAGAAAAGGCTGCGCAGGCAGAGGCGCTTATTGATATTGCGCGCTCGTATCTCGAAGAGAATCAAGAGGACCGTGCGGACGCCCTCATCCAAACAATTGGTGAAAATCGCTCCGCCAAGCTTTTTACGATTCTTGCCCGTAAACGTCTTGAAACGAAGCAATGGGATGCTGCTGTTGAGACGGCTCGGAGGATAACTGATCCGTATGAGAGAGTAAAAGCGTTGCTTAATATTATCTCGACTTGCATGGACAACAGCCGGAACGACAAAGCAGAAGAACTCTTACCTCTGGTTCTCCAAGACGCCGCGTCAGTAGAAGGGGTGCGGACGAATGCCGAAGTGCTTGCCAGAGTTGCACGTTTCTATCTCTCTCTAGGGAGAGTTGAATCGACGCTCCAGGTTGCCCAAACGATCAAAGAGTCCGTTGTTCGCGCTGCTGTTCTTGCGGAAGTCGCGAAAGAAGAATCTGGTAGCGGCAGGCTTGCCTCTGCCGCGCAATTGGCGGCGGATATTACCAATCTCGATTTACAAACTGAAGCCATTACTGCTGTTATCTACGAATATCTTGCGCGGAAAGATTCTGAGTCTGCCTTCGCGCTAGCGATTCTTGTGAAAGACCAAAACGCGCGTAAAGATTTAGTCACCGCTGTTGCTCGTGAGGAACTTTCTTGCAGCGACTCAGATTCGCAAGCAGTAAGAGAAATCGGGGCGCAGGGATCATGGAAGAGAAGCCGGGAAGAGTGCTTGAGTACGGAACCTGCGACGCTTATCCGTGCGTATATCACAGCAGGGCTTTACGATCATGCGAGCCAATTAATTGAATTAACAGAGGATCCGGGGGAAAAAATTCTCTTGCTCGTTGAATTGGCCCGCGGCTATGCTCGGAGCGGAGAAAAAGAAAAGGTAGAGGCTTTATTGGAAAGAGTACTCAGAGAGAGCGGATCACTTCCTAATGTGGCTACGAAAGAAACAGCTCTTGCCAGCGTCGGAATGTTGGCTCTTCAGACCGGTTTGACTATGAATGAGGAAATGAAGAAGGCTTTACTGCAGATCGTTGGACAAGGGGAGGAAGGAAAAGGGGGTACAGTGCAAGGGCCTGTTGTTGGACAGACTGACAAGAGGAAATGAGGTGCGTCTTTGCAATAGGCGTGGCCCCTTTTAGAAAACTGCACACGCCAAAACTGGAAGAAGAAACCTTCAAAAAACTCTGTTGCTTTTGAGTAAAAATAAGAGACAAAGTATTCTAAGAATACAAAGGGGGATTCCCTCTCAGAAAAAGCAACAGA
>CAZUFQ010000101.1:0-7721 GCA_964618735.1 uncultured Enterobacteriaceae bacterium | reverse complement strand
ATCTGGGATTAGGCAAAGGTGACCGAGGGATCTTGGAAAAGCTGAAAAGAAGAAAAGGAACACGTCGCCGCAATGAACGCGGCTTCTTGGGGAGAGCTGCACGCGCCAAAATCGTAAGGGAAATATGTAGAAAACTCTGTTGTTTCTCAGTAAAAATAAGAGACAAAGTCTTCTCAGAAGACAAAGCGGGTTTTCTCTTAGAAAAAGTAACCGACTTTCTTGTGAGTGGCGTAAAAACATGTCAAATGAAGAAAAAGCAATCTCTAGTAATTCTTGAGATAGAACAAGAAGATAGCATTTTTATGGGCCTGAGTTCTTTGTTGATGTCTACTGGAAGGAACGGAACTTTTTGTGTCACTTCCGGCTCCCAGCCGCCTCTTTACAAAAGGGTGCTCCATGTGCAAAGATGCGACGGTTGTGTGTAGAACATTCTCCTCCATTTTTCAGGTGCCCCGTTAGTGGAATGCTCTTGGGCTACGCTTAGATAGGAGACGTGGTGCGGCAGAATAAGGAAACTCCATGAAGAGACTCGTGCTAGTCCGGCCTTGTGCTCTGTTGTTCTCGTTTCCTGAACGTGTGTCTGCTGCGGTCCGACCTTGGAGTGACGATCTGGGGAAATCACAATCGAGCAAAGCGCGGCCCAGATGTTGGAGTTGTAAATTGCCAAGAAGAGAAGGCCCCGCGACAGACCGAGGCGTGCAACTCGTGTACGCCATCGCGCCGAAACACCTCCGGGGAAAAGCTCCCCTAAGTGAAAACCGAACCGAGCGGCGACAAATGAGATTCTGGACGCCCTTCTTCTTAGGGATCTTCATATGTTGTGTACTCGTGGGAGGGTGCGCGTCTTGGAGACGCCATCCTTCACCAACACACCTAACAAAAAGTGAAACTCCGCTCACAACTACAACTCTCCCGGCAGAAACAGTTATCAGCAGTATAGAAGCAGAGAACGACAGCACTCTCGCTCGTCTCTGGGAAAAACGCTCCCATGAGGGACTCCCTTCCGATCTGTCTTTAGGCGTAGGAGACATTCTGGAGATCTCCGTTTCACCTGGAGAACTATTAAAGGACTATGCCGTACGAATTGGGGGAGATGAAATGATTTCTCTTCCGCTCATCGGCAACGTTCATGCAGGTGGAAAGAATGAGGCTGCGCTGGGAGAAGACATTCGTCAACGCTTCGCGGAGACATACGTTCGCAATCCTCATGTCCATGTTTTTGTACGGGAGTATCATAGTCGCCTCGCCGCTGTTGTCGGCGCTGTAGACAAGCCCGGCGTCTACAGCATGACGAGAGGGAACGATACCATCCTAGAAATGCTCTCCCAAGCTGGGGGGCCGACAAAAGAAGCTGGAGCACGGCTCTTTTTCTTTCCCGCGGAGCTGTACAATACTGCAAATAAACCATTCGAGGTTGCTTCCTCTGGTGTTACCATTCCGGCAAGCGGGGAAACTCAAAATTCAACCCGACCTGAGCCATTAGTTATTAGCCTCAAAAGTAGTCAGATTAATAGTGAAAGCGGACGCTATCTTGTATTGCCCGTCCGTCCCGGAGACGTGATCATGGTGCCGGCAGCTGGAGAAGTCCTTGTGGATGGATGGGTAGAGAAACCCGGTTCGTATCCGATTACTCCAGGGCTCACGGTTCTTGGCTCTATAACGGCTGCTGGCGGGATGAATTTTGCCGCTAGTTACGGCGAGGCGAAAGTGACGCGAATAAATCAACAGGGCGCAAGAGTTGCGTTCTTCCCCAATATAGAAAAAATACAACGTGGAGAGGCCCCTGACATCCCGGTGCAGGAAGGAGATGTCGTTGAAGTCCTCTCTTCAAAGCCCAAGCTTATTCCATACGGGTTTTATAAGGTCGTCAAAGATATGTTCCGCGTCGGCGCCACGTTTTACTAGATCACCGGAGAATGAACCAGAACGAGTGAGAATACATGCGCGAACTTGCACCACGTCTGCCTGAGGGGTCGGAGCTCTCTGTTCACGAACCTCCTTCGTTTGTGAATGAATTTCAGCCTGAAGAAGATGCCATTGAACTGCGGAGTTACTGGCGTCTTCTTGTTAAGCATCGCTGGCTGATCACTTCCATATTTTTCTGTTCTATCGTAGCGACAACCATTATTGTTCTTTCTATGACGCCTATCTATACGGCGGAAACAACTTTGCTGATCGAGCGGAAAACTCCTCAGGCGATTAATATGAATAATCAGGAGACTGCTGAAGCCGAAGCTCCTGATGAATATGACTATTATCGAACCCAATATGAGATCCTCAAGAGTGATGGGCTCGTTACGCAAGTAGTCCAAGAGCAACAACTCGACGGCCTTCCTCTTTTTGCTGTTGATCAAGAGCCCGAGGGCATCATAGGAAAATTATGGGCTCGTCTTACCCACGTCTTTACATCGCCCAAGGGGACGATAGATGGATCTTCTCAGAATTCAGCCCAAGGTGAAGAGACGAAGCCCTCTCTCTCCCCAGACTTGATCGAAACATATACAAAAATGCTGACTATCAAGCCTGTCCCTCGCACTCGTCTCGTCAAAGTCGCTTTCAGCACGCCTGACCCTGTTCTTTCCGCTCGGATTGCGAATGGGCATGCGCAGGTCTACATCCGCCAGGGAGTGGGGCGACGAAATCAGGCGGATGAAGCGTCGCAAGGATTTCTAGAAGAGAAGTTAGTCGAATTGCGAGAGCGGCTGGAAAAGTCCGAAGCTGCCCTCAACCGCTACAGTAGAGATCAAGGCATTATTACTCTGAATGATCCTAAGGATGACGACGAGAAGGGAGAAGATCTCGCGACCCGACATTTGGAGACCATTGACTCGAGTCTCGCGGAAGCAGAAGCAGAGCGAATTGCTTTAGAAGCACAAATGACGCTCATTCGGAAGAAAGATTACGAAGTGCTTCCTGATGTCGTCAATAATCCGCTTATTCAAACTCTGAAAGAACAGCTGGGAACTCTTGAAGCGAACCGAGCACAGTTACTGAGCGAGTTCAAAGAGAGTTATCCTCAAATTGTGGAGCTTAAAGCGCAGATCGCAAGGACTGAGAGTCAACTAAGACAAGAAATCGAAAGAGTTGCACAGAGTATTCAGTCCTCCTACCAGTTCGCCGTTGATAAAGAGAGGGAACTGCGCAACACGGTAGAGGAACAGAAGAAAGAAGTGATGCGTCTCAAAGATGCTGCGGTGAAATACGCTATTCTTGCGCGCGAAGTCGATACTAACCGTCAACTCTATGATAACGTTCTGCAGCGGATGAAAGAGGTAGGCGTCGCTGCAGAATTGCGGGACTCAAATATTTCAGTCATTGATGAGGCTGAACCGCCTTTACGTCCTTCCAGTCCAAGAAAACTCTTGAGCTTGCTCTTAAGCGCCATTGGCGGTCTGTTAGGCGGGGTGGGAACCGCATTTTTCTTGGAATATCTCGATAATCGACTCCACACTCCAGAAGAGGTGGAGCGTTATATACGATTGCCAAGTTTAGCGGTGATTCCGGATTTTGCACGGACAAGTGAGCATCAAGCGTATGCTCCTTATGCGCCAAAGCCGTTGCTGAATGGACATGGGGCCGCCGCCTTAAATGGCGATGGCTCGTCAACCGAAAAAGGGCTTGCGAATAGCGCTAACGGCAAGGCGACTGGGACAAGCGAATTAGTGCTCGATCATCATACGTTTTCTCTCTTTTCTGAGTCGTATAAGACCTTGCGCGCCGCCCTTCTCCTGTCGCGAGCTGAAGCGGCGCCGAAGACCCTCTTATTCACCAGTGCAACGGCGGGTGAAGGAAAAACGGCGACGGCGACAAACACCGCCATCGTTTTTTCTCAACTTGGACTCCGCGTTCTTTTAATCGACGCTGATTTACGGCGGGCCCGTTGTCACAAAATGTTGGGGGTGCAAAAAGGCATCGGCTTGACAGAGTTTTTGACCGGTCGTCGAGAGATGTCTCAGGTTATCCGCCAGACTGCCGTAGAAAATCTTTTCTTTCTTTCGAGCGGAGTGGCTCCGCCTAACCCTGCGGAACTCATGAGTTCTCGCAAAATGCAAGAAACCCTCCAAATCATGCGAGAGAAATATGATTGTGTCATTATAGATTCACCTCCTGTGATGCCAGTCAGCGATGCTCGCTTGTTGTCCACAATGGTTGATGGCGTAGTTTTGGTTGTCAACGGTCAAACCACTCCACGAGAAATCGTGCGAGGAACTCGGGCGCGGTTGGAACAGGTCGGCGCGAAAATTTTGGGCGTAGTACTGAATCGTGTCGATGTCCATCGAAGCGGATATGGGTACTACTATTACGGGTATGGATATTATTCTGGCTATTCTGGATACTACACAACCAAGGACGAAGAGGAAGAAGCTCAATTTGAAGAAAATGAAATGAACAATAAAACCTGATAACAGTCCGTATTGAGATGCTGAGAAAGCAAGAGTGATGGTCCTGAAGAAAAAATACGGGTGCGGCTGCGATCGTGTCATAACGGGCGGAATTCTCTTCCTCGTTATCTTTACTCCGCTCGCTTTTGGGACAGTACACCCTTGGGCATTCATTACGATGGAGATTGTCATCTTCTTCTCAATCGCGGTATGGATGCTGAAATTGATAATCCTCCGCTTCCAGCGTTCTCCGGCTCTGTCTTTTCCGAAAGGGATTCATTCTTTCACTATTCCTCTTCTGCTCTTCATCGGATTTGCGATTTTCCAGCTCACACCAGTCCCTCCTTTGTGGCTGCATGCACTTTCCCCTGCTACATACGATTTGTATGTGCACAGTTTGCCTGGTTGGCCAGAGAAACAACCCTTTGAAGATTGGCTTTCTTCGGACGCCGCCGGGATGCAAAAGGGTCGTGACACATCGCAAGACCCCATACCTCACACCCAACCTCCAATCTCTACTTTACAAGAGTCGGAACCAGGACCTTGGCTCCCTCTTTCTATCGCTCCTGAATTAAGCAAAATTACCCTCCTCAAAATTTTAGCCTACGCTGGACTGTTTTTCCTTGTCCTGCTCTATCCCTTTGATGACGATCCGATGTCAGACAAAGCTGAAGAGCGCTTCTATCGTACTGTGCTTCGTTTTACTTTTTATACGGGAGGACTTGTTGCCTTTCTTGGGGTGGTGCAGCGCTTCACCTGGAATGGAAAGATCCTCTGGTTCTTTATCCCTTATGATTGGTCAGGCCCGATGTTGATGGTCCTGCCGCGCGCGAGCGGCCCATTTGTGAATCCTGACCATTTTGCTAACTATCTCGCTCTGCTGCTTCCACTGGCTCTTGTTGGATTTGTTTCTCGTGCGGCATTCATTGAACTCCACACCCATATCGCCTTACGTCTACTATTTGGGCTCGGTGTTGTTCTCTTGCTTATGGGGTTGCTCCTGAGTCTCTCTCGTGGCGGTTGGCTCAGCGCCGCCTTTGGGCTTGTTTCTCTTTTATTTCTTCTCCCTGCGGAGCGGCGTCGACAGCTACTTGGTATCAGGACCCAAATGACTGCTCGGTTCTTTTTCACCGTGTTAGCGGGCTGTCTCGTAGTGGCTCTGTACTTAATAGGACCAGCCGGGCGTAGCCAAATAGATCGACGAATCAACGATTCGATGGTTCAGACGACTGACTTTTGGAATCGCGTACGCTTATGGCAGGGTTCGCTCAAAATCGTGCAACATTTTCCGCTATTCGGCGTTGGGCTTGGGACTTGGCCAGAAATTTTTCCTCAGTATCAGCTTCCTCCCTGGTCACTTGATTTTACGCGAGAAGCCCATAACGATTATGTGCAAGGTCTTGCTGAACTTGGAAGCGTGGGGTTTGGCTTGCTCCTGTGGTTCTTTGCCGCGATCGGCCTGCATCTCTACCGAGAGTTGAAGAATTCATCTACGAAGTCTGCCTTGGTGTATGCTGCTCTGCTCGCGTCGCTAGGCGTGATGACTCTCCACGAGAGTATAGATTTCAGTCTGCAAATTTCTGCAAATGCCTTGCTGTTTACCCTTTTCCTCGCACTTGCTTTGCGTGTGGCGTTGAAAGATGGAGAACGAGAGCCAAGTCCATACATTGTCGTCTCCTCATGGAAGATGGCTTCCTTAGGAGCAATGGGGACCGCAGCTTTATTGATTGGTGTTGTCGCCTTTCGACAGGAGCTGTTACCCTATCCTTACAATCTCCAAGAACCGACCTCGATAGCTGGCGCGGCAAAAGCGCTACTCTCTTATCCTGCTCATGCGTCAACCCATGTCTCCATGTTTGACCTCATGGAGAAACAGTTGCCAAACGAGCAACGACTCATTGCTTTGGAGCGGGCGTTGTGGCTCAGCCCTCTTGATCCTGACACACATGACCTTTATGCGGAAGGATTGAAGCAGGTAGGGAGAGAGCAAGAAGGACTCCAAGAAATGACCCGTTCTATGTTTCTCTCGCCCCGTCTTTCGACGCATGAGAATTTGACTGGAGAACGAATCGCAGTGTTGGGCGAAAAAGAACAGCGAGCTCTCGAAAGTGGACTACGAAAGGCTCTTGCTGCAGGATGGGAAGAAGCGATCCCCGCACTTGGTTCATTTTATCAATCTCTAGGACGTTATACTGAAGCTGGGAAAGTGTATGAGGATGCGGCGCTGAGGGAAAAGGGAGAGGGCTTCGCACCCCAGGATTTATTCAATGGGGGCGTTGCTTTTGCCCAGGCAGGAGAATTCACAAAAGCAGAGCAGTTATTCCGGCAAGTTATCTATATTGATCCAGGCGATGCTCGCCCGTATCAAGCATTGATGATCCAAGTGTGTGCGGCTCGAGAAGATCTTACTTGCGCCAAAGCAGTAGTCACAGAAGGACTGCAAAATGGCGTCGCCCCAGTTGACTTATTGCTCGCATTGGCAAGCGCCGCGGAGAAGATGGGAGAACGAGAAGCGACGAAGGCGGCGTTAACTGAGGCCCTCCAGCGTCGGAGCTTTTCATTTGAGGCGCTGGTTGGGCTTGGAAAAGTGTATTTGCAAGAGAAAAATTTCGGACGGGCTGCGTCGGTTTTACAAAAGGCGGCTGTTATCCAACCCAATGACGCTTCCATCTTTTATGCTTTGGCGTTGGCGGAAGAGGGAAGATATCAATTTGCAGCTGCGCAAAAGGCGTACGCACAAGCTGTGACTTTGAAGCCGCAAGATGCAGATATTCGTCGGCATTATGAAGATTTTCAACGAAAAGTGGTGGAGAGTCAGTAGAAAGATGCAGCGACGAACAATTGATAAAGAATGGAGAACTGCGCGTGAATGCCCACCTTATTCGAGAAGAAAGAGAGAAAAAGGAGGAAACTGTATGACAGATGACGCATCGCGACAACAGCAGCGGTCATGGCGGAGCTTGAAAGTTGCTGTGACGTTGATGAGTGGAATCGCCATACTAGGGGGAACCAATACGCTAGCGGAAGCCGCTTTGCAGTGCTCGGTCGGCGGCTCGAAGCAGACGCACGCTACTATCCAAGCCGCTGTGGACGATCCCGCTTGTACAAAAGTGAGGGTGGCTTCAGGAGAGTGGGAGCCGTTCACTGTCACTTGCAGTGTGCAAGTCCGCGGCGCTCAAGGCGCTATCGTTCGGCCGGCGGCGACGGTGACAAATCGCTACGACCGCAACAAGTGTAAGAACAATGATGGCGGTGTTTCTGCCCCAGACGGACTCTGTCAATAAGAACAGTTGACAGACAAAGGTCAAGGGCAATGAAAGTGCCGCTGCTCGACCTCCA
>CAZUFQ010000100.1:5389-12368 GCA_964618735.1 uncultured Enterobacteriaceae bacterium | reverse complement strand
CGAGAGAGTATCTTTGGCCGCTCGTTATGCGAGAAAGAAAACAAGCATTTTGACTGGGCGATTCGCGACTTGGAGTTGCTGCTCAAGGACACTGGCTTGCCAATGGATATGGAGCGCAAAGTACGAGCCGCCCTTGCGGATGCTCGCAATAGACAAGCGCACGGTGAGAAAGCATCCGAAGTGGAGCGCGCGGAAAACGCCGCCGACCTGCAGGGGAGAGCGATGATCCAGAAAGCGCAGAGCTTGCTGGGCGAAAGTAGAAAATTGACCGGCAATGACAGATTGAAGAAACTGCTGGAAGCCATGGCGTATGCGGATGAAGCGCGTAAGCAGGGCAGCTCCTGGAATGAGAAAGCCGACGCCTTCGTCAAATCAGAATTTAGTGAACAAGATCTTTTTGCCATTGACGAAGTAAAGAATCCCTTTCCAGCGTGGGGTGAAGCTCGCGAGCTGCTGCAGAAAAGCGAATACGCCAAGGCGCAGCCTTTACTCAAACAAGTCCTTGCGTCCGACGACCCCAAGGCGAAACTGCACCACCGCGAATCTGAATATTTCTTAGCGGTGGGATTGTTCCAAACGAAGAATTATCGCGAGGCGCTTCCCGAACTTTCCAAGGTCATCAGCACCAGCGGCATGCCTTCGCAATTCGTCGCTGACGCCGTATATCTACGCTTCAAGGCTGCTGAGGCGTTGTACACTAAAGACCAAGGTCCAGAGATGGCCAAAACCTATCTGGACGCTGTCAAAGATTTCTTGAACCGTTATCCAGATCACAAGTCCGCCTTTGAAGGGTACTTCCGACTGGGCGAGTATCAACAAGGGCAAGGCAATTACCTCGCAGCAGCTGACGCCTACAATAAAGTCAGTGGCGATCGCACCTTCCGCGCTCGTGCGGACTTCGCGACCCTCCAGTGCTACTTCGCGCTCTTAGACACGCTAGAAGAACAGCAGGCGAACGACAAACAAGAGAAGCCGGACAAACAAGAGAAGCCCGCCGACAAGAAAGGGATCGGCATTGCCGAAAAAGACCTCCGCCAGCGAACGGCGACTGCCCTGCAGGCGTTTTGGAAGGACACCGCCTCGTTGGAGAAAGAAAGTCCCGCCGAAGCGAAGCAGGCGCCTCTGCAAGAATATCGCGGCAAGGTCAGTGTGATGAATGCTGCATTTCTCAGTAAAGATCTTGATGCAAACGCCAAAGAGGTGCTGAACTTCTTGCAAGACTTTGAAAAGAAATATCCGGAACAGAAAGACGCCTTCGCTAAAGTGGCGCGGATGCGATTAGTCGCGTCGGAAAAGGCGGGCCGCTTTGCCGACCTGGAAAAGGAAGCCGACAACATCTTTACGAATTTTCAGCCTGTCGAGCAACAAGACTTATTAGTCGGGCTGGATACCGTACTGCCCAAAGACGTGAAAAAACTGGAGAAGCAAAATGACAAAGACAACCTCTTGCCAGCCAAGCGGTTGTTAGCGCGTCTCCACGCCGACCGACTACAACGAGGCGTGCCGTTTGCAGCAGATGAATCGCCGGATCTGTTCAAATACGAACTGGCGCAACTGTATCTCGACGTGAAGGACTACGACAAAGCGGTCCCACTCTACGAAGAGTTGCAGAACGGCGCCTATTCACTTGTCGCGCGCGCAGGCCTTGCGCAGATCGCCGAGGTCAAAGGCGATCAACGACAAGCCATTTCTCATTGGGATGAAATGCTGAAAGGCACCCAAGTCGGCGACCCGCTCTGGTTCCGCGGCGGTTATGAAGTCCGGCGCTTAGATGCGGCGCTGGGCGATAAAGAAAACTCCTGTAGAACAATCAATGGCGCACGCGCCTCTATTGCCCGCCTCGGCGAACAAGGACTTAAAAAGAAAATCCAGGATCTTGCTGTACAAAGCTGCGGAAAATAGATTCAGCGCTCTTCCCTTCGTTGACAGAATCCAGATAAGGTAACGCGGACAGCTGAAAGCGTTACCTATGTCGCCTTGGCAAACCCACAATCTCGCAGCCATCAAGAAACGACTCGCCGTCGTTCAACGCTCGCCGTCCGGCGTGTTGTTCGAGCACCAGTCGCAATATAACTACGTCATCGTTCGCCGCACTCGTGATCAACTCTTGCTCTGTTACCGCCATCTTCATCATAAAGTAGAAGAGATCGAATCACGTCTTAATGTCGATGATCCGCTCGCGCTGGAGTCGGAATACACGCAAGCGATGCTTTTAGCGCTGGCCTGGCAACCGACGCCGCAACGCATCTTGCTCATTGGGTTAGGCGGTGGACGGTTACAAACTGTGCTGCATCATTACCTAGAACAGGCTTTACTTGACACTGTGGAATTGGATCCGATGATCCTTGACGTCGCGAAGCGCTTTTTTGGCTTTGCGGTCGACGAGCGCCAGCATGTCATTATCAAAGATGGACGAGACTATTTGCGCGGCTTTCCTAGCGAAGCGCCATTCGATTTGCTGTTGTTGGACGCCTTTCGCGTGAGCGGCATACCGCTGCATTTGAGCACGCGCGAATTTTATGACGATTGTCGAGGGGTGTTGGCTCCTACCGGCGCCATTGCCGCCAATCTCCATTCAGGCACGCCGCTGTACGATTCTGCACGGAAGACCTTCGCCGCCGCGTTTCGGTACACGGTAGCATTTCCCCTCCTGGCTGGAAATGTGATTGTTATTGGCTCGGATAGCGAACGACTTGAGGTAAGAGAAATTACCGATCGCATGAAGGCCGTGCAGGAACGCTATGGGTTTGACTTCGCCTTGCCGGAGTGGGCCACAACTGCATTGAGGCCTGCTCCGTATCGACCGAACGCGCCAATTTTGCGGGATGCGGAGGCATAAGGACTATTGCGAGGAGAGTGAGGTGTTGCCTCACTCTCCCCTAGGCAACTTACCGAGCTGCCCCTACAGTTGAAGATAAACTACCCTCGCGGTGAGCAGCTATCGTGCTTCTTAGAGTTTCAGCAAGGCTTTCAGCTTTGCACTAACCTCTATTTCGATTGTTGAAGAGATTTTGCCTAAGTATCGACGTATGCTCTTTGCATGAATAGCGGCAAGTTTATGCAGACGGAGAACCGAAGGAACTTTTAGATTTGTCGATTGATGGTCGGGTTGGATAGGATCGAGAAGAATATCTGAAGCAAAAAGGAAGGAAGGAACAACTGAGGAAATATAAGCAACGAGCACCTCACCATTTGCCCCAATTGGCGCCGTCAACAAAAGAACCGGGCGAAGTTTCATGCCGGGAACATCGCCAAACGGAAAGCTCGCGAGATAAATCTCACCGCGTTGCATCAACGGGATTCCCGTCTTCAAGCGTGTATATCTCTTCGCGTGGGTCATTGAGTTCTTCGGCCCACCCATGAGCAATCCCGTGTGTCCAGGCCGCTCCTGCCTCATCCTCTTCTGGAAATAAGACAATGACCCGCACGGGTCCTGGCGGCAATGTTTCAGGAATCTCAATTTGCAGTTGATGTTTTTCATCAACTGTACCGACCAATTCTACTGCTTTCATGTTATGATCTCACTTTCATTATGTTATTTTGCCTTGTTCCGTTACTTCTCGCCAGTCTGTCCTATCGCTCGGGTTGACTTTCCCGAGGGGGTCTGATGAGTAACGAGGACTGAGAAGAAGCAACGAGTTCTCAGGACTCAGCACTCAGGACTCACATTCAGGACTCAGCACTGATTTCATGGCATCTCTTCGTCACCTCTGGTTTGATAGCCGTCATCTGCTCGGCGATGCAGCAGGGCAAGCGCTTGTTACGGCGCTTGATAGTCTTGGCCCGAAGCCGCGTGAAACGATTCTCGCCACCGGTGATCGTCTGGCCGCCATTTCTCTTACTTTGGCGCAAGTGTTTTGTCGTAATGCGCCCGCCGCATGGCGCGTGTTTGGCGCACAGGCGTTCGCGCGTTGGGTGCGGATCGGCGAACACTTAGCGAGTGAAGAGCCGTCCTCACGTGACGGTGCGGCTGCATATTTTGCCGTTGATCCTCAGGAACTCGCGCGCGTCGGATTAGAAATTGCTGAGGAATGGGCCTCTATCGGGCGGGACACCTTGCTGCGTTCGCGGCGATTGGGAACCCAATATCTGCAAACGTCAGCGGGACTCCTGTCAGCATTGCCTGGACCCGTACCACAACGGCTACGCGCTTGGGCCAAGCACGGCAGTGCGCTGCTCGGCGCCAAAGGCTGGAAAGGGGAATTCCTTGCTGTTGCGTATTTCGATGCGGCGCCAGCAGCCTTGCCCGTCCTTTCCAGTGAAGAGATGCAAGCCTGGGCGCAGCTTGGTGTCTTAATACAAGACTCCGGGCCGTGGACGTTCTACGCCAAACTCCCGCGCGGCTTCACTACGCTCGCGGAAACGGAACGACTCGCCCTCTTGCGTGCGAGCCAAACCGCCGCCGGCATTGCCGCAAAGATCGCAGAAGAGAGTTTTTTCTGTCTCCCACCTATCATCGCAGCTGCGCCGATTTCCTTGCGCTCATTTCTCCTGGGATTATTACTGCCAGTTTTGCGCACTAATCCGGCGGCGATTCCGCCGCTGGCCCCGCTAGTCTTGCCATTGTTGAAATCACTTACGTTGGAGCAGCGTCCAGAACTGCGTGAACGCCTCGTCTCTCTGGCGCGGATATTTCCTACCGGAGTCCCTCCGCTCATCCGCGCTCTGCCGCGGGTCTTTGAAGAAACCGGAGAACCTGGCGTCATAGCATGGCTGGCCAAAGGGCTCGATGTGGCGCAAGACAATGCTGCTGCCGGGGTTGCCTTCTTCGCGCTGGAGTCGCGCACCAGCCTGCGTGTCATGCGCCAGGCCTCGCAGGGCGTTGAGCTGGAAGAAGTGCAGGAGCTGCTGCGTAAATACATGCACATGCTGTCCGGTACGATCGTAGGCATCCGCCAACATGATACGCTGACGTATCCTCCGCTGTTGGAAACATACCCAATCTATAGTGACGAACTGCCGTTGCCGAGTCGCATCGATTTGCTGCCTACGTATGAAGAGAACTTTCGCTTGTTCCGCGTCTTAGCCGTGCAACAAGCCGGACGACGAGAGTTCGGCACGTATGATTTCGTATTTGAGTCATTATGGCCCCACCTGCCGTCTGCTCTTCACCAGTTGTTAGCAAAAGAAGAAGAGCCGGCAGGCGGCTTAGCCGACTATTTTGCTCGGTTTCCTCACCCCGATGTGGTGGAACTCCTGTTCTTGTTGTTCGAGACACGGCGCATTAATAGGCGTCTCGGCGCCGCCTATCGCGGCCTCCAGAGCGATCTTGGTTGGGCGGACAACCTCACACTGCCGTCGCTATTGCCAGAATTTCTAGTTGATATCGTAGCAGGATTTGTAAACGTTTTGCATCCGGCCCAAACCGTGTATGACTCAGCTCAGGCGGCGGGAGAGGTCTATTTACAATTGCTTTCGGTGCTCGCCGCAGCGCGGCAACCTCGTGACCCAGCTGCTTTCGACTCTATCGTGTTTGACAAAGTAACCGGTGACGCCTTAATTGACCCGGACATGGACGATAGCCCGCCGCCTCCGGAGGCCCCCGAGCTGCCGCGCCTCGAATTGGAACAGGAGCGAGACGACCGAGAAGGCGGCGGCGCACTCTCGCCGGAGGAATTAAAAAAGTTGCTTGAAGCCGGAGTCGAGCTGCAAATCCGCCAGGGCAAGTCGGAAAAGTTTGATCCACAAGGGCTCTATATCAGCGATCTGGCGGGCAAACTGCCAAGCAATGGAGAACGAGAGATCCTCACGCCTGAAGACGGTCTCGTGGTGATCAGCGCCCAACGCAAACGCGAGCGAGACGAAGCATTGACGTTTTTTTATGACGAATGGGATCACCAGATCGACGACTACCGCTCGCGCTGGTGCCGTCTGCGAGAAATCATGCTCACTGGCGACGCTGGCGAGTATTTCTCTAAGACGCTGGCCGAGTACTCTTCGCTGACGTCAGCAGTGAAGCACGAATTTCAACGCATTCGTCCCGAGCAATATCGCGTCGTGCGCGGCCTGGAAGACGGCAATGAGTTTGACCTGAACGCCGTGGTGACGGCGGCTGCCGACTTACGTGCACGAGTAGCACCATCGCCGAAGCTCTACACAACCAAGCGGCAAATGGAACGTGACGTCGCCGCGCTCTTCTTACTTGATATGAGCGCTTCAACTGATGAGCCGATCACGCCGATCGTGCGTCAGTATCTCGATGAAGAGCAAGACGATTGGACTTCAATGTGGAAAAAACGTCCTGCGCCGCCGCAAGCGCCGCCGCGTCGGATCATTGACGTAACCAAGGAAGCCCTGGTGCTGATGGCTGAAGCGCTCGAAGAAATCGGCGACGCGTATGCGATTTATGGCTTCTCCGGTCAGGGACGTGAGAATGTTGAATTCTATCACGTCAAGTCATTTTCGGAAGTGCTGTCACCGACTGTGAAAGGACGCATCGGCGCCATCGCGCCTAAGCGCTCGACCCGCATGGGCCCCGCATTACGCCACTCGCTCGAAAAGCTCAAGGAGGTCGCTTGTCGGGTCAAACTGTTAGTTTTGCTCAGTGATGGATTTCCGCAAGATATGGATTATGGCTCGGACCGCCGCTCTATCACGTATGGCATTCGCGATACGATGATGGCGCTACGCGAAGCGGACCGTGCTGGGGTGCTGCCATTTTGTCTGACGGTCGACAAAGCCGGCCATGACTATCTGCGTGAGATGTGCGAGCCCTTCCGCTATCTCGTCCTCGAAGACGTGGCGTCGTTGCCCCTAGAGCTGCCTAAAGTGTATCAGCGTTACATTCGACCCAAAGGGATATGAAGTTAGATAGGTTCTCCTCTCACCTTCGCCCCTTGGGGGAGCGGGCAGCAGACGCGCAAGCGGCTGCGGGTAAGGGGAATTTGCCAAGCGCAGTCTAGCTCCAATTTGTTGAAATCTTCATGTACGAACGAAAAGATGCATTCTAAAAAAAAGCTAAACCGGAGGGTTATGGGGG
>CAZUFQ010000100.1:0-5379 GCA_964618735.1 uncultured Enterobacteriaceae bacterium | reverse complement strand
TATCTCGTCCTCGAAGACGTGGCGTCGTTGCCCTTAGAGCTGCCCAAAATGTATCAGCGTTATATCCGACCCAAAGGGATGTGAAGTTAGATAGGTTCTCCTTTTTCCTTAGTCCTCGCTCCTTGGAGAAGAGGGCAGCAGACGCGCAAGCGGCTGCGGATGAGGAGAATTTTCGTCAGGCGTAGTCTAGCTCCAATTTGTTGAAATCTTCATGTACGAACGAAAAGATGCATTCTACAAAAAAGCTAAACGCGAGGGTTATCGGGCGCGTTCGGCTTATAAGCTCATTGAGCTCAATCAAGAGTTTCGTTTTCTTCGTTCAGGCATGCGCGTTGTTGATTTAGGTTCGTGGCCAGGCGGATGGGTCCAGGTGGCGGCTGAAATTGTCGGGCGTAGCGGCAAAGTCGTTGGCATTGACTTAGTAGCGCTGGAGCCGCTTCCGTTTTCACAAGTGACGCTCTTACAGGGAGATGCGACTGATCCAGGGCAGCAGGAACGTATTCTTACTGCATTGGGGGGGCTCGCCGATGTACTGCTGTCAGATATGGCCCCCAAATTGAGCGGCATTAAAGAAGTTGATGAAGCAAAGTCTATGGAATTGTGTCGTCTCGCTTTGACAAGTGCGCCCACGTTGCTCCGCCCCGGTGGCGCGCTACTGCTGAAAGTCTTCATGGGGCAAGAGCACAAGGCGTTTCTCACTGAAATCCGCTCTTTCTTTTCTTCGGTGAGGACCACCAAACCGGAGGCGTCGCGCAAAGGCTCAGCTGAGACGTATGTGTTTGCTGCGGGGTTGAAGAAGCCAAATCTCGCCGTGGGTTGAAACCTACGGCTACCATCGTCCCATCGCAAGGCGATGGGGGGCGCCGCAGCGCGGGGTGTGAGGGTAGCCCGGTCTTTCAAGGCCGAGTGCTAGAAAAAATCCTTCATCCCCAGCTGCTCCGTTAATGCGGTTGCCTGTTGGAGATATTGTTGCGCTTGGTGAAGTTCGGGGTCGGTTTGTCGTTCTTGGGGCGTCTCTATAAGCTGCTGGGCCGTGACAGCAGCTCCGCTTCTTTGTAGGAGCAGGTCTCCCAACGCCGCGGCTGCATGAGCGAGTAACGGAAGGCTGCGCATTATGGTTGCGAGGTCGACGGCGGCCCGCAGGTGTGTTTCCGCTTCTCCCCGTGGTTCGGGAGACGCCTCGGCGAGGATTCGTCCAAGGGTGAGATGTGCGGCGCAAAGAAACCAACGACTACCATTTACTTCCGCGGTGGCTAACGCCTCTCGGGCGAGCTGTTGTGCTTCCTCTTTATCACGTTTGGTTCTTGCTGCAATTTCTGCGAGCCAGACCCCTGCCAATTCATGGAAGGCGCGTTTTTCTTGCCAGGTGCGGGTCAGTTTAGCAAGGCTCAATTGTGAGGCCGGAGGAAGATGCAAAGTAGGGGACGTTGGACTGGATATCGCCGTGAGATACTCTTGCAAGCTGCCTACTAGCAAGACCCCCGTCGTTGGACTGACCTCTGCCATGATCGCGAGCGCGTGCTCGGCTGCTTCTAATGCTGGAACGTGCTCACCGTAGAGGTCAGATATGAGGGCAAGGCCCCAATGCACGACCGCTTGTGGGATACGGTTGTTGTGGCGTTGGGTCAATACAACCGCCTGTTGGAGCGCTGCCACCCCTTGAGGAAAGTTCCCAAGAAATCCATGGGAGGCTCCAGCGATGGCAAAGCACTGAGCGTGGGGATGCACCACGAATGCCCTTTGCTCTGGCGTGAGTCCGTGTTCTTGGACAAGAGAAAGTCCAGATTCTGCGACTTGCAAGGCTTCCTCGAAAGCGCCGTCAATCCAGAGGAGATGCGCCAGCGGACCAGCCGTGATGATCTGCAGGTGGAGGTCCTGCAGGGTGTCCGCCGCGTTTTTCGCAGTACGAGCGTGCGTGAGCCCCGGCTGTGGCTTTCCTCTTAGTACATAGGCGATCGCCAGCGTTGCATTTAGTTCAGCGAGTAATCGCGCGTCCTGGAGCCGCTCGCACACCGCTTCTGCCGCAGCGAATTGGCTGCGGATCGGAGTATCGTCATTGTATTGACGTGATAACACGTTGATGAGATGTAACCGGATGCGCACTTCTTGCTGGTCCCGCTTCAGAGAAGGTGGTTGGGCGAGAAGAAGGCGGAGACATTCTTCCCAAAAGTATTGGGCGTCGGCGTCCGCATAAAGTGTTGATGCGCGTCGTCCAGCCAAGTCTAAGTAGTGCAGCGCTTTGTTCGTATTAGCGCTGCGGCTGTAATGATACGCCAGTAAACTCGCATATTCTGACAACTTGTCGGGAAAGAGCTTTTCAATGGCGCCGCCGACATGTTCATGTAAAGTAGAGCGGTGCTCTTGTAATAACTCATGGTAGGCGACTTCTTGGATCAAAGCATGTTTGAAGGAATAAATGCTTTCGGGGTACAGTGCAGCCTCATAGAGGAATTCTCTTTCTTGAAGAAGATCAAGCGTTTGTTCAAAGGCGCTTTCTTCCATACCTGAGACTAACGCCAGAACTGGACGCGGCGATTCTCGACCGATCACCGCTGCGGTTTGGAGAAGACTCTTCGCCGCCGCCGGAAGACGGTCGAGACGACTGGCGAGCACGCTCTGCACCGTGGGTGGAAGTGTCCAATCCGCTGGCGACCGCGGTGGAGCAACAGCGTCCTTTTGTTCGTGAAGTATGCCGGTTTCCCGGAGATTCTGGACGATTTCTTCAAGAAAGAAAGGATTGCCTTCACTCCGTTGACATACCGCCGACGCCAAGGTGGAGATGGTCGGTGATTCACCTACGAGAGCAGTGAACAGAGCAAGCCTCACGTCTTGCGGAAGCGGGGCCAGTTGGACTTTGTGTGTGAATGAGAGAGTCTCCCAAGGATAGAAATGATTCGGTCGAGAGCTACACAGGAGCAAAACGGGAAGAGAACCGAGGCCCGTAGTAAGGGCGTGGAGAAAGGCGATACTCCGGTTATCCAACCAGTGTAAATCTTCTACCAGAAGAGCGACTGGTTGAAGCCGGCACTGCAGGGCGATTAATTGTTTAATCCCGTTAAGAACTTGTTGTAATTTAGCTTCTGTAGAGAGTGCCGCGATGGCAGGATCGCTGACCACCGTAGCGCTTAAGAGTTCAAGAAAAACGGGAACGAAAGCGGTGAGTGAAGTGTGGACATCAGCGAGCGTACTTCGTAGTTTTTCTTCGTAGGCGTCAGGAGGGTCCTGGTCGTTGATGTTGCAGTACCGCTTGAGCATGTCAATCAAAGGCGCATAGGCGCGGGTTTTTCCATACGCGAATCCTTCGCCTGCAATAAGGAGAAAATCGCGCTCTCGCAAGAAGGGTTTGAGTTCTTCGATGAGACGCGATTTACCAAGGCCTGCTTCTCCGGTGAGGAGAACAACTTGTCCGTGTCCTGACTCGGCTCTCTGGACAAACTCTTCTAGTCGCGCAAGCTCTTGGGCGCGCCCCAAGAATGGCGCGAAGCCGACAGCTGTCCGTGCTGTCAGGCGAGAAGACGCAGGGTCGGGATCGAGCAGTTCGTAGACGGCGCAAGGTTCGGTGACGCCTTTGACCTTGGTAGTTCCTCGTGACGCAAAACGGAAAGCATGTTGTGTCAGACCATACGTAGAAGCCGCAATACAAGTGGAGCCCGGAGCAGCAAGGGCTTCCATCCGCGCGGCGATCCCGACGGCGTGGCCGACCGGAGTGTACTCCATGAAGAGGTCGTTCCCGATCGCGCCCACGACGACATCGCCAGTGTTGACGCCCACGCGAATTTGTAACTCAATACCATGTCGCTGTTGCAACTCGTCGGCGTAACGCCGCACGGTCTCGTGCATGCGTAGGGCTGCATAGAGCGCTCGGTGAGCATGATCTTCCAAGGCAAGCGGGGCGCCGAACAGCGCCATGACGCCATCTCCGAGCACCCGTCCGATCGTGCCTTCCGTGCGGTGGACAGCGTCCATCATTAATTGAATGCACGGGTTGAGGAGCCGTTGGCTCTCTTCCGGTCCCAGGCTCTCCATGATCTCCATCGACCCTTTTATGTCAGCGAAAAGGACCGTGATGATCTTCCGTTCTCCCTCAAGCGCTGCCTTGCTAGAGCGGATGCGCGACGCGAGATGCGGTGGCGTATAACTAGTGGGAGAGGGAGAGGTCGCAAGGAAGGGTCGATGAGCCTCTGTGCTGCTGGAAGAGCGTTGCGCCGAAGTCAGCGGGGCGGAATAGAGTGCTGCCCCACAGTCGCCGCAAAACTTTTTCCCGACCAGCACCGGGACGCCGCATTGCGGGCAGGCAAGGGCCAGGGCGGCGCCGCATTCTTCGCAAAACTTGGCTTGATTCCGATTACTGACCCCACATTTTGCACATTGCATAATAGACGCTGCCTCGTCTTAGGAACGCCTGTCAACGAGTAAGGAACTGTGTCACCAACTCCGCCGCTCGCCGCGGTTGTTCCAGTAACAACGCGTGGGCTGCCCCTGGGATACGCTCTACAGTCGCGTTGGCTATCCCTGCTGCGAAGATGTCGCTCAGCGCCGCCGGAGCCAGTTTGTCTTCATCCCCCCAGATAATGAGCGTTGGCGCTTGGATGCGGAACAGCCGCTCTCGGAGACGGGGGTTATACAAGTAGGGAGGTTTCCAACCGAGCCGCGCCCCGACCATTTGGGCTTTGTAGAAAAGTATATAAGCGGTTGAAGACAGATGATCCGGGATTGTTCCCAGGGCAAGTTCAGAGTTGGGGTCCTGGAAGAACAGTTCGCGCACTTCGTGCTGACCGCCCTCTGCTTTAGGTGTGACTGCGTAGAAAAAGTTGCCAATTCGCGATTGTGGAGTAGAAACGCCAAGAGAATTGATGAGTACGAGTTTGTGCAAACGATGTGAATACCGAGTGGCGAATTCAGCGGCGATCCACCCGCCGAGTGAAGCGCCCACGAGATGCACGCGATCCAGTTTGAGCGTGTCAATAACATCAAGACAGAAAAAGACGGCGTCCTCTATAGTTTCCAGATCGTCAAACCCTTCACTCTCCGCGTATCCAGGTAAAGCTGGCGCGTACAGCAAAAATTGCGAAGCGAGAGCATCCGGAAAAGCGGTTAGGCCGGCCTCACTGGGTACGCTGTGGATGTCCGCCGCCAGTCCATGCAGGTAGAGCACCGAGGGACCAGCGCCGCCTCTGAGTAGTTGAATCTTGCGGCCGCGGATGGTGAGAGTGTCTGTTTGTAAGGCCATAAAAATCTATTTCCTTTGACTACTATGGCGGATTGCAGCTCAGTTGATCTTCTTTTGTCTGTCACACGCCCCTCACCCTGTCCCTCTCCCCGCGGGGGAGAGGGCAGCAGACGCGCAGCGGCTGCGGGTGAGGGGAATCTGAGAAGGGC
>CAZUFQ010000099.1:11698-12373 GCA_964618735.1 uncultured Enterobacteriaceae bacterium | reverse complement strand
GACGCATTTTGTCAATCCCAAGGAAGTCCAAGGCGATCTCGTGCCATACCTCGTCGATCTTACTAACGGCGGCGCAGATTATAGTTTCGAGTGCGTCGGCAACGTGCAGTTGATGCGGCAGGCGCTTGAATGTTGCCATCGCGGCTGGGGCGTCAGCGTCATCATTGGAGTCGCAGGCGCTGGACAAGAAATCTCTACCAGGCCGTTCCAGTTAGTCACTGGTCGGGTGTGGAAAGGCACAGCTTTCGGAGGCGCACGTGGACGCACCGATGTACCGAAGATCGTAGACTGGTACATGGACAAGAAGATCAACATCGACGATTTGATCACCCATGTTTTACCACTTGACCGCATCAACGAAGGTTTTGATTTGATGCACGAAGGTAAATCGATTCGTGCGGTGGTGACGTACTAATGAGTAGTTAAGGACTATCCGTCATTCCCGCGCAGGCGGGAATCTAGGATTTTCTGCCTGGATTCCGGGTCTCCGTCGCTCGCCCAGAATGGTCATGCATCTGTGCGGCACACTTAACGACGAAAACGCAGGGAGTGTGCCACTGCTGGCTTGTCCAGCAGTGCATCGCCGTTTTCGGGAGAATGACCGGCTGCTTCACGAGTGGGCTGGGGAAAGGGGTTGTTGTTTTTGTAGCATGACAACTCCCGCCTTTTTACCCC
>CAZUFQ010000099.1:0-11688 GCA_964618735.1 uncultured Enterobacteriaceae bacterium | reverse complement strand
ATGAGGATGTTGTTTCTGAGGATGAGCATCCTCAGCCTGTTGACCCGCACGAATTTCGGCAAGCCGACGCTGTAACTTCTGGCGATTCTGGGCAAGCTTCGCCTCAACTTCGGGAAGATAGTGGACGTTGCGGTGACGGGCGAGGATTTCCCGATAGGCAGTCATGACTTCTTCTTTATGCTCTTCAATATAGTGGAGAGCTGCGTCAACATCTTCCAGCGTCAGACGGAATAGGCCGGCAATCTGATCGCCCCGCCAGCCCTCTTCCAGGTAATCGACGACGTCATACACGGTGATCCGCGTCCCCGCAATTTCGGGGCTTCGTCCACGGTCAATAATATGGACGCTCATAACTATTGCTCCTCGTCATTGGAGGCGAGAGGTAATTCTACGCGCTCCATGCCTTTGTCAGCAATGCCCAAGAGGAGAACAGCAAATTCCGCATTTCTCATAGCAATAGTATTTTACCTTGCTGTTGCCGTTCTCTCCTGAAATACTGCTTCTCGTTGCATGGGGAGGAGTATGAACTCTGACTTCGTCTTTATTTCTCACGCCAGTGCGGCTGATGTCTTTGTCAAAGATTTGCGTACAGCTCTTGAAGCGCTGAAAATCAACGTACTGGTTGATTCCCGCAATTTGCGCGGAGGGAACAAGCTGGCGCCGGAAATCGAGCAAGCAATTGAACAAGCGCGACAGGTGCTCGTTGTCGTGAGTCCGCAGACCGTTAACTCTCCTTGGGTGCGCCGCGAGATTCGCAAAGCGCTGGAGGTAGAAAAACGACGGGCGAACGACGGCTATCGAGTTGTTCCACTGCTTCTGCCCGGTATTACTGTCGGCGCGCTGGGCAATTGGTTCGATGAAGAGCCCGTAGCGGTTCCGATTCAACTTACCCCTGGCGGTTTGAGTGAAGCCCTACCGCAAATTCTCGCTGCATTAGGAGAGCGACTGCCGAACGATGTCCACCCACAGCAAAAAGTCGACGCCAAGCCGGTTGAGGAATTGTTGCTCAAGTTAAGCGATCCTGTCATCACCACCGAAGACAACAAGCAATGTGTGACAGCGATTGCAACGTTGCTTTATGAACCGGCGAACCCGACGAAACCCACAGTGGAAAGCACGCGGTTTCGCGTGACCGCGCCGCTTGGCCCGATTGAGGCAGACGACCTGCGTTGGTATCTGGAGAGCTACTATCTGTGGCCAACTGGCGTCTTCAAGCAACGAGCGGAACGGATTGAAAAACAACTGCCGCAGTGGGGCCAGGAGTTGTACCGCACCGCTGTGGGGCCAACGACGGCGCAGGAAGTGTTGAACGCTTGGCGGCAGGCTGCGAATGGCGCGGAACGCTGCTTCTCGGTGCTGGTCGATAGCGACCTTCCCGAAGGCGCGGACGAGAACACGCAACGAGCCGCACGGGAAGCCGCCAGCGCCTTACTGCGCTTGCCGTGGGAATTGCTACATGATGGTCACGGTTATCTTTTTCAAGGTAAGCATGCCGTTCGTGTCCGTCGTCGCTTGCCAAATCGGCGGGCTCAGGACGCGGTTGCCACAGCGCTGCCGATCCGCATCCTGCTGGTCAGTCCTCGGCCCGAAGATGAGCGGGCCAGCTATATCGACCACCGCGTCAGCGCTTTGCCCTTGGTAGAGGCAGTCGAGCAATTAGGTGAACTAGCCACACTTACCGTGCTAACACCGCCGACGCTCCCGGCTCTGGAAGCAACGCTGCAAAAGGCGGCGGAGGCGGGGCAGCCATTCCATGTCGTGCATTTCGACGGGCACGGCGTTTATGACCGCGAACACGGCTTGGGCGGATTGTGCTTCGAGGACCCGAAAGATCTTCACAAATTACAAAAGCGGGCCAGTCAACTATTGTACGCTGATGCGCTCTCCGCTGTGATCCGTGATCATCGCATTCCCCTGGTCTTTCTCGAAGCCTGTCAGAGTGCGCAGGTAGATAACGACCCGACCGCCTCAGTGGCGGCCAGGTTGCTGGCAGAAGGCGTCACATCTGTGGTGGCGATGAGCCACAGCATACTGGTCGAGACCGCACGCCGCTTTGTTAAAGCCTTCTATGAAGCCCTGGCCCAGGGCGCACGCGTGGGGCAAGCTATGCTGGCGGGGCAACAAGCGCTGTACGGCGACACCTACCGTGGCAAGAGCATGGGCGCGGGCAAGTTGCGGTTACAAGACTAGGTCGTGCCGGGGTTGTATCAAGAGGAGCATGATCCGCAATTGTTCACCGTGCTGCCATCGCAGGAAGCCCGTCGACTCCAGGAACGCCAAGACCAGTTGAGCCTGGGAGCACTGCCCAATCCGCCACCACATACTTTTCGTGGCCGCAGCCGTACGTTGTTGGCCTTGGAGCGGTTGCTATACACGCAGCCGTACGCAGTGGTGAGCGGCCCCGGCGGCAACGGCAAGACCGCATTAGTGGTGGAGTTAGTGCGTTGGCTGATGCGCACCGCTCGCTTCCGCCGAGCGGCGTTTGTCAGCCTGGAAACCTACATGGATGCGCGCGGCGTGCTGGACAGCCTGGGACGACAACTACTGCTGGAAGATGATAAGTATTCGGTCGCGCAATACCCCGACTTGAAACGCGCCTTGCAGCCAGTGCAACGGGCGCTGGCGGACCAGCCTACGCTGATCGTGCTGGACAATATGGAAAGCGTGTTGCCGGATGCGGGCAGACAAGCCCCAGTGGGCGCGACGCCGATTGGTGAATTGTTGCAACTCTGTCAAGATTTTCTTGATGCGCATGCGTCCACACGATTGATCTTCACTAGTCGTGAAGCCCTGCCTGCACCATTCAATCGACATCATCGTCCCTTGAGCACGTTAGAGCGTACCGACGCGATTGACCTAGTCAGTCAGGTGCTAGCGCAAGAGGGTTTGAGTCCACATCCGAATGATTCAGGCGAGACGCCGCAAGAAATTAGCGATCTAGTTGAAGCAGTCAACTGTCATCCGCGAGCGTTGGTGCTGCTAGCGCGCGAGGTCAGTCGTCAGGGAGTTCGCGCTACGACCGAGAACCTGCAACACCTCATGGCCGAGCTAGAGCGCAGACATCCTGGCGACCGGGAAAACTCGCTCTACGCCAGCGTCGAACTCTCCCTGCGCCGTCTGTCGGCTGAAATCCGTGAACAGGCGCATGCCCTGCCCGTCGTGCATGGTGGGGCTAATCTACATGTTCTCGCTCTTGTGTTAGAAGTAACTGAAGACACAGCCCGAAAACTGGCTATTGCACTGATTGATGTCGGCCTTGCAGAAGACCGCGGTTATGGGCACCTACGCCTGGACCCGGCCCTGGCACCATATCTGTTGGGTCAGACTGATGCAGCCGAACAGGAACGGCTCGGCACCCGCTGGGCGGAAGAAATGCAACAACTGACCGATTTCCTGTACGGACAAATTTTTGAGGATATCACGATCGCTAGCCAAATGACTGTGCAGGAACTGCCAAATCTGCTGGCGCTGCTGTCGTGGCTACAAAAGAAAGCAACGCTGGAAGTAGTGGTCGATGTGGCTATTGCGATGGAGAAGTTGCTCGCCATCTCGGGTCGTCCCCAAGTGCTTGCTCAGATCGTCAAAGTGCGAGAGCAAGTTATGCGAGCATTGGAAGAATGGAGCCATGCACAATTTGCAGGGGAAGCGCAGAACATCGAGCGGCTGCTGGGCCGTGGAGACCTACCGGCTGCTCATACCGCCGCCCACCACCTGCTGGAATGCAGCCAACAGTCAGGAGAATCAGCATATCCAGATGCAGCGTATGATATCGCAGGTGCCCATTTTCTGTTTGGGCGGGTGCAACAGTGCAGCGGTGCATCAGAAACAGCGCTTCCTTATTTGCGTGAGGCACAGCGCCGATTTCAACACCTCGCCGCTGGGGGTCATACAAACGCCGTCCGCATGGCCTATAGGGCTCTTACCGAACAAGGAGATTGCTTTAAGGATTTAGGAAGATAGAAGACGCAGTCGACGCCTACGAGAAAAGCATCGAACATGTTGAAAAAGATGAGGACAAACGAAGCACGGCTGTTCTCAAAGGCCAACTCGGACAGGTTCGCCTGTTACAGCGGCGCTATGCCGAAGCGCTAAACCTCTGCACTGAGGCGCGGGAAGTCTTCGAGAAAGCGCGGGATCTCCTTGGTGTTGCAAATCAATGGCGTCACATCGGCATGCTACATAGAGAAACTAGAAATTTTGAAGCGGCCGAAGAGGCTTTGAAGCAAGAGCTAGCTATCCGGGTACAGCAGCAAGACCGTGGAGGGGAAGCTGGAAGCTTAACCGAACTTGGCAATTTGTATAACGCCATGGAGCGTTGGGAAGAGGCAGCGACTTTCTACCGGCGGGCAGCAGACATCTACTTTTCACTACCCGATCTTAATCATGAAGGTGCAGCCCGTGGCAACCTTGCTAACGTGTTTATTAAGTTGCTCCGCTATGATGAGGCTCGGACTGAGCTACAACGAGCAATTGAATGCAGCAAACCCTTTGGTCATGCAGCCGAACCTTGGATAATATGGCACAATCTCCATACCCTCGAACTGGCAGTGGGTGATCTCCAAGCCGCAGCCCAGGCCAGGCAACAGGCAATGCAAAGTTATCTAGCCTATAGGCGAGATGGAGGAGGAGACCATGAGAATACAGCGTTAGCCTATAATCGAACAGCGCTAGCAATTCAGCAAGCAGAAACAGCCGAAGCAGAACAAGCTCTCGTCCAGTTGATAGGCGATACTAAGATTCGACCGCAGCGCAAGATTGCGGCCGCCAAATTGTGCGCCATCCTCAAAGGAGACCGCAACCCTGCCCTCTCCAGTGATCCCGAGCTGGACTATCAGGATGCAGCAGAGTTGCAATTGCTATTGGAAAGGCTGAACGCGCAATAATAAACGCGGAAGATGAACGGAGAATACAGACAAGAACATTTCCAACGGCTGTGCTGCTCTTGTTGATCGACGAGACCGGCGCTACGCTGCCTGCGCTGAGCGCCAGACAAAAAGGGAGGCCCTCCGATGAAAATCGATTTTCACGCCCATGCATTTCCCGAAGCCTTCTTTCGCAAGTTGAAAGATTATTATCCAGACGAAGTTGTGCTCCAGCACGACGCCGAAGGACATCTCATCGGCTTCTGGGCGGGCACGCCCTTGCCAGCGTGGGATCATGGTCGACGCATCGACGACATGAACAAAGGTGGGGTGAACATCGAGATTCTCTCCAACCCATCCATGTACATCCGTGTTGATGAGCATAGTCCTGAGCTGTGCCGTATCGTTAACGACATGTACGCTGACGCCTGCCGTCAGAGCCCGGAGCGTTTCAAGGCCTTCGCTAATCTACCGTTTAACAACATCAACGACGCACTCGTGGAACTAGACCGGGTGCTAGCCCTTCCAGGCTTTGTCGGCGCACTGATCACCTCGAACGTGGGCGGAAAGTATCTTCACACCCCCGAATTCATCCCGTTCTGGGACGAAGTGGCTCGCCGCCGCGCGTCGGTGTTCATGCATCCTAAACCACCGCCGGGGTATCAAGATGACGATATTGCCCCTCTCTTAGCGTTCCCGGCGGACACCACGCTTTCAACGATGAAACTGCTGTACAGCGGCCTGTTTGAGCGATGCCCGGACTTGATTCTCATCCTTGCTCATCTAGGCGGGACGCTGCCGTTTCTGGCTCGGCGGATTGATCTCGGATTCGAGGACCCGCATTTCTCCGATAAATACCGTCAGATTCCCCGTCGCCCTAGCGACTATATGCCAAAGCTCTACTTCGACACCGCGTTGGGCTGGCATAAACCTGCATTCGATTGCGCCCAAGCGTTAGTGGGCGTTGAGCACCTCGTGTATGGGTCGGATCATTTCATGCTGGATAGCCCATTCATGCAGAGAACCAACACGTTTCTCGAAAGTCTTGATCTTTCCAAAAGTGACAAGGAAAAGATTTACAGTGGAAATGCGTTACGGTTCTTGCGGCTGTAGGTCACTCTGTTTTTTGGTGTACCCCGAGCCACACAGACCTTGATTGAGCCCTGAATCCTCCGCTACGTTTCCGTGCATCGCGATAGTGATGAAAGAAAGAGGCAATCGTGAAAAATCAGACCGCTCACAACGACGCTGAATCCATCCTGCATGCGGTGACTGCACTCGTGCCACAAGTCATAGAGAGCCGAGAAGAAATCGAACGCGAGCGACGGCTGCCCCTCCCTATCGTCGAGGCGCTTAAACAGGCGGGAGCCTTTCGCATGACCATGCCGCGCGATTGGGGCGGCGCGGAAATCGATCCCTTAAGCCAGCTCCGTATCGTGGAGACACTCTCAGCAGCTGATGCTTCTGTCGGTTGGTGTGTCATGATCGGCTGCGACAGCGGTTATTTGAGCGGATTTCTTGATCAGCAGATCGCCCGAGAGATGTACCCTGATATCAATACGGTTACGGCGTGCTCGTTGATTCCGCGTGGGCGCGCTGAGAAAGTCGAAGGCGGCTACCGGGTGAGTGGCCATTGGCCTTTTTCTAGTGGGTGCCAACATAGCGCCTGGATTATCGGCGGCTGTTTGGTCTACGACGGTGATCGGCCGCGCTTGCGTCCGAACGGGGTGCAGGAAACGCGACAGTGCTACATGCCAGCCGGGGAAGTCTCCATTCTCGATACATGGTACACCACAGGGCTACGCGGCAGCGGCAGTCAGGATTTTGCGGTCAACGACTACTTTGTTCCTGAAGAGCGCACATTCAGCTACCAGGAGTTAAAATTCTATCGACCAGGTTCGCTCTATCGCTTTCCACTCAACATCCTGTTCAAATTCGCCGGGGTGCCGTTAGGTGTAGCGCAAACCGCCCTCAATGCGCTCGTTGAGGTTGGAGAGAAGCCTTCTCGTTTAACCGCAGGGGGTGGGCAGGCAATGACGCGACGGTTGCTGCGAGAAGAAGATTTCGTGCAAGACGCCGTCGGACGGGCAGCAGCTATGATCGGAGCAGCACGAGCCTATGCCTTCGCGACCATCGGGGCCTTGTGGGAAACCCTGGAGGCGGGCAGAGACATCACGCCACAGTTGTGGGCGGATATCCAACTGGTCCACCCCCAGGTCTATGGCATGTGTACGGAAGCGGTGGAACTGCTCTATAAAGCGCGCGGAGGATCAGCGGTCTACACAGGCAATCTCCTCGATCGTTGTTTGCGCGATCTGTTGACGATGAACCAACATGTTTTGAATTCCCTGCGCGCCTACGGTATGGGAGGACGTCTGCTCCTGGGTCTTCCTCCCGAAAACTTACTATTGTAAATTTCGCCAGAAAGTATTTGTTTCAGAAAGGAATATGCATGCCCTACGCCGAAGGTCGTATTTACAACGACGCCGATAGCCACCTCATGGAGACCCACGACTGGTTGACTCCCTACGCCGATCCGCACGTTCGCGAGCGGATTCTTCCGCCGTACTTTGGCGCGGCAGGCCGCATGGTAGAGGCCCTTGGCAAGAAACGCGACGCTGATCATTGGGAAGCGGTCAATATCGAAGCGAACTTGATGAATCTCAAAGGTTGGGACGCGCTCGGCGCCATTGACCCTACGGAACGCACCCGTGCGTTGAATATGCTAGGGTTCAACTCCCAGCTGGTGTTCCCCTCGGTGGCGCTTTCGCAGTTCTGGGGCCTGTTCGGTCAACAACAAAGGGATATCGAACTGTTGTACGGCGGCGCCCGTGCGCTCAATCGCGCGATGGCGGACTTCTGCGCGCATGATAAACGGTTGCTGCCAGTCGGCTTCGTGCCCCTTGATGTCCCGGAACTTGCCGAGCGTGAAATTGCAGAAGCGGTCCGCCTCGGCTGTCGCGGCATCTGGATTTCACCAACCCCTCCTGGAAACATGTCGCCCACCCATCCCGCCTTCAATGGCATTTGGGCTCGCTTCCAGGACGCCAATGTTCCGTTCCTCTTACATGTCGGCGCGGCCCCGAGAACCGTCTCTCCAGCGTTTGTCAACAATGGTCGTCCAGCTACCGACTTCCTCGGCGGTGGAGAAAGTATTGGCGCGAAAGATTATCTCGTGCTCCACACTGCATCGGAAGTGTTTCTGGGCGCGATGGTGCTCGATGGGATCTTCGAGCAATTTCCTCGCTTGCGCGGCGGCAGCATTGAGGAAGGCGCCATGTGGGTAGTCTCATGGTTGAAACGGCTTGACATTGCGCAAGAGACCTTCATCCGCACAGAGCCAAGCCTGGCGTTGCCACTGCGAGCCTCGGAATATGTCCGTCGTCAATTGCGGTTCACACCCCACCCGACTGAACCGGTAGGCTGGATAATTGAACAAGCGGGGGACGATCTGTTTATGTTCTCTTCCGACTATCCGCACATTGAAGGCGGACGCAATCCACTCAAGCGTTTTGCATCATCAATGCCGGGCATCAGCGAGCGGGCGAAAGAGCGCTTCTATGCGCAGAACTTCGTCGATCTCGTAGGGTGATTTGAGGCCACTAAATCGACACTCCGCAAGTCTGGGTTTGCAGCGCGAGCGCTTCTTGCTCGCGCGTAAACACTGTAAAAATCTCTCTTTTCCATCTTTCTCAAACCTGCAGTGCTACAGCTTACGATACAGCGGATGAGCTGGATTGAACCCCGTCGACCACATGAGCCCAGGCATCGCCTCGGCAGCAGCCTCCGTTTCAAAGGAGCGTTGCCAGTCTAAGACATACACGCGTCGAGCAATCAGCCATTGTTCGGCGCGGCGCTCGAAACGGTCGAGATAGCGACCACCAAAAACGTCGGTGACCGTGCGCTCCTCCTTTTCAGCAACTGCCACTGCTAAGCCGTAACATTCGCCTTCGGCCGTATCTCCGTTTATCTGAATGATCGCGTTGGCGACAAAATGCCAGCGCCGCAGAAAGCGGCGTTCGACCTCCATAACAGCCGGGATAAACGCATCCCCACGGCCTTTAAAAAATCCATAGTCGATGTCGGCGTCCGGGGCAAACACCGTCTTCAGCGTCTCTTCGTCTAGCCAGTCGAGCGCACGGCAGTAGCGGGTTAAGGTCTCACCGCAAGCCTGTTTGTCTAATAGGACACGTAGTTCAGTGGTTTCGACAGACATGGCGCCTCCTTTTCATGAGTGTATTAAACACAATGCGATTGTCCATGCCTAGAATCCCTTCATACGCAGCCTGGCGCCGCTCTCTTGACCCGTGTCCATCCCCTGGTTACTACTGACGCATGAATACCCCATTACGCTTTGGCATTTTTCTCCCGCCCATGCATCTTGTGGGACAAAATCCTACCCTGACTTTGCAACGCGACCTCGAACTTGTCGCACACCTTGATCGTCTCGGTTTCGATGAAGCGTGGATCGGTGAACATCACTCCGCTGGTTATGAAACTATTGCCTCTCCCGAAGTCTTTATTGGCATCGCTTCCGAGCGCACGAGACATATCAAGCTTGGCACTGGGGTGAATTCTTTACCCTATCACCATCCGTTGATTTTAATTGACCGTATTATCCAGCTCGATCACATGACGCGTGGTCGTATCATGTTTGGGGCTGGACCCGGACAACTCACCTCTGACGCCTTCATGTTGGGCATCAATCCAGACAATCAACGGCGGATGATGGAAGAAAGCCTTGAAGTCATCATGGCGCTCTTACAAGGTGAAGTTGTCACCCGCAAAACAGATTGGTTAACCATTCAAGAAGGCTTGTTACAGCTTCGCCCTTACAGCCATCCGCTGTTCGATATCGCCGTCGCTGCTTCGATTTCACCGACCGGCGCGAAACTTGCCGGGCGCTTTGGCGTGGGGCTGCTCTCCCTGGCCGCCACCAATCCTCTTGGTTTTGATTTACTCGCCGACCATTGGACGGTTGTAGAAGAACAGGCCGCCAAATATGGACGCAGCGCCGACCGCAGCAAATGGCGAATGGTAGGGCCCATGCATATCGCCGAGACCGATAAACAGGCCGTGGACGATTGCCGATATGGTTTCATGAATATCTTTACCTACCTCTCGCATATTCTTCCGATGAAGCCCGGGAACGCCACTACTTACGAGGAAGCCGTGCAAGAAATGAATGAAACCGGCGCTGGAGTGATCGGGACACCGGACATGGCCATCGCCCAAATCGAGCGCCTGCAGAAACAATCTGGCGGATTCGGTTGTTATCTCACTATTGGCGCCGATTTCGCGGATTGGGAACAGACGCTGCGCTCCTATGAGCTGATCTCACGCTATGTTATGCCACACTTCAAAGGACAATTGGCGCCGCCCCAAGCGTCGTATGATCGGGTCATTGGGGCCGGAGACAAATTTATTTCCGCCACTGCGCATGCGATTGAGAAAGCGATTAAGGAATATAGCGCAGAACGGGGAGGAACGGGAAAAGCGTGACCTTAATTTCTCTTCGTCAATGTGCACAAGTTCAAACCACGGACAGTTGAGGCTATCTGTGGTATTGTAAAAAAAGATATTTGTTGTCTGTTCCTAAAACTATGGAAAAAATTGTTCGCAAATTCCGCTCCTTTGAAGAAGAAGAGAACGCTGAGTACGACTATTACCGCGCGCTCTCTGGAAATGAAAAGCTGCAACTCTTACTTGACTTAATCATGCCTGAGCACGCCGATGAGGCCGTTATCGAACGATCTGCGCGAGTTCATCCACGTACTGAACACGAAGAGTGTTAAGTACGTGATAGTCGGAGCTTGGGCGCTGGCGTTTCATGGTCGCCCCCGATACACGGGAGACCTCGATATCTTTTAGCGAACCTCAACGGGATTCGAGAGAATCTGTTCCGGCATTTCCGGGTACGCTCGGTCGCAAAGATGCAAACGGAGCTGTACTTTCCCTTCAGAATGGAAATTGGCCGGGACCGTCCACTTGAACATCCGCTGGTCAGGATCTTTTACTGGTAAACAGGTTTCTTCTTTGCCATCAAATGCAAATGCCCTGGGCTCTTTCCCTTCTTGAATAATTGCAAATCCAGACGCAAGTCCGATTGGATAATCCGTAATACGCGCCAGCCGTAACTCTACTGTTTCCCCAGGAAGATAAATATCCAGATCCGTGCGCGCCATAATCTGTTTATTATGTTCAGAGATATTCGTGTACACCTTCGACGTGGTTTCATCCCAATACCGCACCGGCCCAGTATCCACATGTAAAGAATTGTCATGATAATAACCAACACCGCAACACGCCATTGCTTTTAGCGTCTGGAACCACTCAGCGGAAAGGACCTTGCGCATACGAATATCCGCGGCCATGCCTTCGATATGCATACTGGTTTTTGCGGCCAGACGTCCCTTGGCCCGTAAACTCTCGTTGTACTCGGGACTGCGATAGCCGGAGATAATTTCAATGGGCTGATGATACCGGTCTTCAATATAGTCGAGCACAGACACAAGACGCAGCGAGATATGATCGCTGGAACCGGCAGGAACACCGAATAACTCATCGACTTGTCTGCGTGCCTCAGCCGGATAGGACCCGTCGGGCAAACGGTACTGTACTTGAGCTGTTTTGCCAGTATTCGCATTGATTAAGTGAATTGACCCGTCGCCGCTGAAGAAGTAACGGTCCTTCAGTTTCGCTTCTTCGGCGTACAGAGAAGAAATCACGAGGAACAATAGCGCCAGAGTTGTTGCCAACCACAACGACTTTTTCCTTTCCCCTTCCCCAAAACCGTCTCCTTTCCCGCCTAGATTAAAGATTAGGA
>CAZUFQ010000098.1:1877-12392 GCA_964618735.1 uncultured Enterobacteriaceae bacterium | reverse complement strand
CTGCCGTGTTCAGTGCATTAGCGGCAATACTTGTACTCGATCGTGAAGGACTCACCTATGAAGATCGCTTTGGGCAACCCTGCTCTCGCCCAGAAGTGGCAATCGACCGTGATAGCCGCATTGTTTTTGCGAAGCTTGTGAGGGAATTGGACTGGGACAGCACGGTAACGCCACTGAGCTCGCGGCCGCCGGCGCTCCATAGCAACAAGAGATAAACGTGCCACGCAAAAAAATAGCTGGAAAACGACGCTTAGGTGAAGACCTCGAATCTTGGGGCCGTGGTGGCGCCTTCTCGGTACTCGGTAGTGGCTATGCCTGGGGCATCCATTGCCCGGCGCCTGTTGATAGTAACCATCAAGATTTCGACTGGAAAACCTGCGCAAGAGCGTAGAGTTTTTGGCGTGAACGAATGATTGAACAGTATATCAAGCACCGTCCCGGCAGCCGTCCATGGGCATTCTAGGTCTTTGATCGCAAGATGAGCGGTCCTCCATACCCTCACGAGGCGCAGACGGCCTATCTGCGCAAGCATGGACTCCTGACCGAGCACGAGCAAATCATCCTCGAGCGGCAAAGGAAGCAAGAAAGTTGATCTGTTCGTCATCTATTAGAAAACTATTTTATAAAGGAGAAAAATAATTTCTCTCTGATCCTTATTTTTCGCTCGGTTCAATGATTGTGCTGTGATAGAATATAACAAATTTGTCAACTAGTTATTGAACCCTGTTTGTGTAATTCCTCCCCATAGACAAGGAGCACCGTCGTGTCGACGCAACCCACAAAAAATGTCCAAACGGAACTGCTTGCCTGGCAAGATATCGCCACGGCGAACGTGGCCCGCACTCCGAATCCTTACTGTTTTGACTGCTCGCAAATTTGGTCAGCGATCGTCGGTATCAAGGTGGGTCGGCAAAGCGCCTCTGCCTTTACCTAGGACTGGCCTATTGTCCGCGTAGATCGGGCAACGAAAGACTCACCAGGTAATGGTGACTGGATTCCCCTCTATACCTATCCAGTGGGTCAAGGCTCATCGGTGGCGAAAACAACCTTGAGCGCACGGATCACCACAGGGGATGGAACCTTCAGCGTCACAAGCGCCTCGGGGCTAGCCAAGGGCAACCTGGTCTTTTTTACTGAGCGGGCTGCTGTCTATTTACGTGAACGGGGTGCCGGATGGTAGCGGGACTGGGTTCACTTCTCGGAATACCTCATCAGCGGTGGAGTGGAGAGTCGGCATGGATTACACCTTTGGGCGGCTTTTGAATGCGTATGTTGACGATGCCTTTTTTATGACCCACTGCATGACGGCGGACGAAGTCAAGGAGTTCTACCTCAATACCTGTAATCGCTACCCCGAGACATTAAATCGCATAGAGATGCCAGCATTGAGTTCTAGTAGTTCAACGTTCGATCCTGAAGGTGGCGCTGTTTGAACGCGCCGTGAAGACAGCCGAACGGCTGCAGCTGCTTTCTCTCCATGATGACCAGGTTGACCACCAGCTTGCCGCCATTCGCGCTACGTTGCCCCTCGACGAGGACAGCGGACCGCTGAGAGGGACGATAAGAGGAAATTTTTCGCGATGCTTGAAGATCACAAAGATTTAGCGCGTTTTCACCAGCTCGCGCTCGACCGTCGGAAACGATAGGGGCCCTGGCGCGACGCGTGCGCCCCGTGTGAGATGACCGTGTCTCCTCCGGTCGTTTCACAGCTGCCCGAGGAGTACATGTGACTCTCGGGCAGCACTCCTTGTGTTGCTCAGTTCATGCACGTCACTGAGCAGCGACTACTGGGGGAATAGGCCCCAGTAGTTTTTCACTGTGAGGCGGTATGTATGGGGATAGATCGCCTTGCAAGATGCCGAGGGAATTCGCTCCTGGCCGTGTCCCTTTCTTTACCATTGCGAACGAGCTCGCCGGGTGGTGCTCCTTCCCACAAAGTAGGAAGATCATTCGGGCGCTCATTCAACGTGCAGGGCAGCAACCACAGTGCTGGATCGCGTCGGAGATTTACCCACCGATAGAGCGAGAGATCGCAGTGAGCAGGGTGTAGGGGTACAAAAACTCCTAGCTAAGCACACTGTAAATCTCGATCATCACGCATTCAACTTCAGCAATCAGATTCTCGATGAGTTCCACCAGAGCCGTTCTGTCCTGCCCTCGGGGTCCAGCGGCGTGGCGTATCGCTACGTCCATTATCATTCGGAAAACTGGGTAGCGCACATTCGGCGTCGGACGGTCCAGGGTGAGCGCCGCGATCTCTGTGCCATCCTTCACTTTACCAGTGTGGATGAACGATCGTACAGGCTGCCCCAGGGCGAGGTCACCAATAGTCTCAAAGCCCAGATCAGTAAGCTGGAGCATGGCCACCTGGAGCAGTCGATGCTTGTCCATGTCATCGAAGTTATGGAGGAGGGTCAGCAACGGGGGGAACTGTGGGTGCCGACGATTGTACAGCTGTCCCCGCTCGATTGCTGCCCGCACAGGATCGCTGAGCGATCAGATACGCCGGCAATTTTCTCTAAACCGATCCGTTGTGTCACAGATGGGAAACATCAGGTTCCTAGCATCGGGAGGCGGTTCTTGCCCCGACTGGTAGATAGCAACGGCATAAATGAACTGGTCGAGAGCTGCCCGCAAGTTATGGAAACAGTCAGCAGCAATCAGCCCCCATCGCTCCAAGGGGGGCGACCCCAAGTCCCGAACGACGACACTGTGCCGGGTCATTTCAGCGTTACACTCATTGGAGAGACGAACTGTCTGAGTCTTTTCCCAGGCGCCGATCTCATTCTCGATGGTCTTCATGTGTTCTCGCGCCCGCGCGAGTTTGAGACAGCTCCCCCTAAATGGCGGATCTGACAAAACGAAGATACCCATGATTTTTATCAAACTCTCTTTCCTCCATCATCCTTCGATACCGTCGCACTTCTCTCTTCCACCCAAAGAAGAGCCGCTCAGTCTTCTCGCCGACGAGCACGGATCCGCTATCGCTCGCACGGGCGGTGAGGTTCTGCTCGCTATTTCTGGCGATATTGCCGGCAACATCGGCATTTCCGGCGAGATAGTACTGCGCTGGTACCTCATCGCTCCAATCGAAGATGGCGGCTGCCCCCGCTATTCTTGCGTGCTCGGTTTAAGAAAGTTTGCCTGTGCCCGAAGTACAACAATGAGCACGGAGAATGACGGCTGGTGGAGAGAAGCGGAGAGAGGCGGGAGAATTCGCCGTCTCTTGTCCTCGCTCGCACCTGCCCTCTCGTATCGCCGCGGCCTAGAGTTGAACTTTGTCCCTCTTTGGAGACCCAGCACATGGCGTACATCAAACGATTACTCAACGAAGAACATGGGCAAGGGCTGACAGAAGATGCATTGATTCTCGGCCTTGTCGGGTTAGGGTTCTGGATGGCGATTAAGAACCCCAATCTGGGGTCTCTGCTCAGTACACGCTTCACGACCATTAAGAACACCGTGAATAATGTGGGGGTAACCACCGTACAGGGAAAGTAGGCCACAGAACTGCTGACCGCGACGGCATCGCTCGCACGGGCGGTGAGGTCCTCCTCGCTGCACTTGGCGAGCAGGCCGGCCGTATCGACACTTCCGGCGAGGCAGCACTGCGGTACCCCATCGCGCCGATCGGCGATACCAGCAGCCTTGATGAGATCGGCCGTTTCCGCGGCCCCCTCCGATGCCTCTTAGCGACTTGCTACCGTCACTCTATGAGCCGCGGCCTCTAACTGCTCGACGCGCGCCGCCAAGGCCGTATTTTGCTGCACGAGCGCGGCCTGTAAGTGTTGATTCTCTGCTTCCAACGCTTCAATCTTCTGCGCTTGGCGTGCACTCTGCGCTTGCTGGGTGGCGATTTCCTGCTGTTGCGTACTGAGTGCCTGCTGCTGGTGTTGCAGTTCATTCAGTAACAGCGGAGTCAATTCCTCATACCGCACTCCCTCGATCTCCCCCTTGGCGTTCCGGGTCACCAGATCGGGGTAGACCTTGGCCACTTCTTCAGCAATAAGCCCATATTGCAGCGGGCCCTGCGGCGTTTGCTTGTAGTGAAACGTCACTGGACGCAGCAGCAGCAGCTTTTCACTTTGCTCTCCCAGCGGCACAATATCCTGTTTGTAGCGCGCAGAGGAGACCAACGCGCCCAACTGGCCATTACTGTCGATCAACACGGTGTTGCCCGTAACAGAGACGCCGGTCACCCCAGAGATAAAGGCGCGGGTTTGGTCCTCACTACCCAAGCGCAACGTGTTGGACTCGCTGGCGTCCCCGCCCGGCGATCCCAGATAAATGTTGTGGGAGCCAGTCACTAAATTATCGCCCGCGTCAGAGCCCAGGGCCAGATTATGGTTGCCAGAGGTGTTCTGAGAGAGGGCGCTGAACCCGAGGGCGGTGTTGACATAGCCTTGGGAGGCGCTCTTGAGCGCATAGTCTCCGACGGCGGTATTGTAGGAACCGAAGTGGTTCCGCCAGAGGGTATAGTAGCCGCTCGCAACATTGTCATCGCCGGTGTTGGTGAAAAGTGCGAAGCTACCGGTGGCGGTGTTGTTGTTACCCGTGTCGTTGAGATAGAGCGCCCGGCCACCAGTGGCGGTGTTATTGTCGCCCCTGGTGTTGCCCTGGAGCGCCCATATACCGGTGGCGGTGTTGTTGCTGCCCGTGGTGTTTTGCCGGAGCGCGTTGATACCGGTAGCGGTGTTGAAGTTGCCGGTGGTGTTGGTGGAGAGTGCACTGTCTCCAAAGGCGGTGTTGTTATAACCGTTGGGAAAATCGCCGGGAGTATTGTTCACAAGCGCGTTCGTGCCCCCGGCGGTGTTTCCCGCAGCGTCGCTGACGTCGTTGTTCGGCGGCCCTCCCCAGCTTGCCGCACTGTGCAGGGTGAGAAGCATACTTGCCAGCACGACAGCCCGACTCATTGATCTGTTCATAATGTCCCCTCCTAGAGATGAATGGGTGCTTTATACCAGGGAACGCTTTCTTCTACCATCTCAGGAACAGATATTGTGTGCCTAGTTTGTCTGGCAAGGAGAGATCGGGGTAGGGGCCGCAGAACGATGCTGGCCGCGCGCTATGACTGGCGATGCGTGATGAAGGCCGCAACTGCCGGCCTCGCCGATCTGCGCGAGTGCGGATCCGCTCCGCGGGAATTCCTTCACCTTCTTTTAGTAATTTCCGTCAATAAGATTTCGGGATTTCCCTCAGCTTTTTACTAGGCGTACTCCACAATGTGAGATACGCTCAAGCCGTCTACTCCCAATTCAGGCAGGGCGCTCCAGTGAATATCCATCCTGGAGCGCCCGTGCTACTTCCCTGTCAGTTTCTCGCCAGAAAGAATGCATCTTCTCCGCCGGCGGATACCTACTTGCTCTGCTTCTTGCGCTCGCGCCCAGATATTGACTACAGGAGGAGGAGCGTCATACTTCCTCTCCTCATCTCGAAGGAGGACTGCAATGAATCGAGGCGCTGATCGACGACTCGAATACGCTCTCCTGACCTTCCTCATTCTCGGTCTTGTGGGCATCTTGCGCGTGTTTTTCAAATAACGGGAGGCGAGCCATCTTCCGGCGAGTGGGCCCGCTCGCCGCTTCTGCCGATACTCGAGCATCTGCATCTTTGGCGACGGAGGCCTCTCTCGTCAGAAGCGGCGAGGTGAGATCATGCCCTTTCGACATGATCAGAAGTTAACCAGATTAAGGCGATCGCCCATCCCACCCCTGTCCAGCCAAGAAACGAATTGAGCGCCATAATGGCAGCAATGTTGTGATGCTCCCGCATGGCGGCCACAAACGAGGGGGAAATAGAACAGGGCTAAGATTACGAAGATGAGAGGAGTTGCAAGCTCCATAGCAAAGCAATATCCGTACGGGTCAGCATCGTTTTTATGGAGCTGGCTGCAGCACCTTCTTGATCTGCCGGAACTCCTCTAGGCTCATTCTGCCCGCGCGAAACTCCGTCTCTGCCTTGCGGAGCTGGACGTCAGCCGGGGGTGCCGCTTGGTTAGCAGTGCTAGAAGGAATGGCAACCGCTGGAGTTGCGGCAGGTGGCGGTGTCTCATGATAAACTGCTGGAGTTGGAGTTGTCTCATAAACTGCCGGAGTTACCTCATGCGCAACGAGAGGCTGTAGGGCGACGTGAACCGAATCTTGGGACAAAGTACGAGCGGCCCCGCTTGCAAAATCTACCATCCCGCCAATGAGGCCACCTAGCAAAACATTACCCCACACCCACCCAGAAGTGCCGCTCGTAATCACAAAGGAGTCATCTTGATAGCCGTCCTTGTGAAAGAGAAAGGTGTGACTTTGAGATCGAGCAAGATCGACAGCCGCAGGGGTCACCACGTGGAGTTGATTGTCAATCGCGACCTCTGCTCCTGTAGGTGTTGAGCTGACACCGATCTTTTGCGTGGTCCCGTTAACGACAGTTGCACAGCCCGCTAGCTGCACCAAGGCAAGAATGACAAAAAGATAACGCATAAATTCCCCTTCCTTACCGTACGCTTGTAACGAACTACGTATAAAAGGCAAGAGGACGATTGCTTTATTTTTTCTAGGCGACGAAGTGGGAACGGCGGTGAGGGCCTCCTCGCTGTATTTGGCGAGCACGCCGGCGGTATCGGCTTTTCTAGCGAGGCAGTACTCCGCTGGTGCCCTATCGCGACGATCGCCGATACCAGCAGCTTTGCCGTAGAGAGCGGGCTACCTGTAGCCCCGCTCTGGCTATGCAGAAGCAAGGGTTTCTGCTAAGAGCCAGGGCGGCAGCCGCTCAATGATCGGGAGCTGTGATCACTGGGAAAGGAGAGAGGAGCAATGCACGTACGCCGGCGCGCCCCCCCTTGGCCAGGAGCGACAAAAAGAGAGAACCCTACAGCAAACATTCTCTAGAACCCAGAGCAACCCTTGCAACCAACCCCCACCGAGGAGGAACAAAATGAAAAGATTATTGACACTGGCGCCAATGGGGCTCCTGTTCGCCGTCACTTCCCACGCATCAGCCCAGCTCTCGGGCGATGTGGGACCCTTGGAGTGCGGCGATATTCAACACGACGCCCAAACGGCCGTAAGCACTGGCGGGCCCTATAAGAACCACGGCCAACTGATGAAAACGGTGACGCGGGTGGTCAGCCCGGCGGAAGAAAGCGGCCAGATTACGGAGGAGTGCTCCTCCTGTATCGTGAGTCAATTCGCCCGCAAGATTCCCATCAACGCCCAAAAAACCTGTGGTCCGGACCTTTGTGAAGTGTCAGGTGGACCGGGATGGCAAAATGAGATTCGTGTCGGTGGTGGTGGCGTATTCACAGGCGATACTACGGCCCAAGCGTGTTGCCAGGCCTGTGTTGATAATCTGGATTGCGCCCAGTGGGCATTCTTTAATAATCGCTGTCAACACAATGTGGGGACGGTGTGTGTCGCTCCACAACCAACTCCTTTTGTTGATGGTGGGATGATTCGTTGCCCTTAGGGAGCAAAGAAGGAATCCGACGCACGCTTTCCTCGTCGGCGCTGGGGGCCTCCGCGAGCAGCCACGGGGAGAGCGTTTCTCAATGGGTTCACCGGGAATTCCTTCAAGAAGATTTAGTAATTTCCGTCAATAAGATTCCTGGATTTCCTCAGCTTCTTGCTAGGCGTAATCCACAATGTGAAGTATGCTGAAGTTGTCAGTCTCTCATAATCGGGCAGGGCGCCCCAGTGAATACCCATCCTGGAGCGCCCTTTCTGCTTCTCAGTCACTTTCTAGCCAGAGATAGAACACATCCTCACCTGTTAGCGGATATCTACCTGCTTTCCTTCTTGCCACCAGCGCCCAGCGATTGACTACAGGAGGAGAAGCCTCATACTTCCTCCCCTCATCTCGAAGGAGGATTGCGATGAATCGAGACGCGGGGCGACGGCTCGAATACGCTTTCCTAGCCCTCCTCATCCTGGATCTTGTGGGCATCGTGCGCGTGTTCTTCAAATAACTGGAGGCGAGCCATCTTCCGGCGAGTGGCCCCGCTCGCCATTTCTGACGTGCGGATCCGCATTCGCCCAATATGTCGATAAGATCTCGAGGTCGATCTCTAGGCCAGACTTACCGACGCCCAAGAAATGGGAGCAACTGCTCGATTGTGCGCTTGACTTTGTCCCCATCAATGTAATGCACCAGGCCAGCCGCGTCGCGCCGGAGATTCTGACTGTGGCGCGCGACGCCGTACTCCTGTATGGCGCGTCTATACTTGCCCCTGCAAAGGCGCGAGAAGTGAGCTTCCAAGAGCGCCAAGTCGGCATAGGGGGCTGCAGTATAGGGACTGAGAGTACTCATCTCAGCCTCCAACGTCATCCGCAAGCGGTTGGCGATCTCTGTGAATTCTGTCTGACGCTTTCGATCTAGGAAGAGACGATGAGCAAGCAGAGGACCGGGGAGCAGGGCGAAGATGATGAGCATGATCAGCAAGTCGAGCACTGGCTCCTCTTTTTTGTTCTCTTTGCAGAAGATTGTTCCTTGTCTCGAACCGACCAAGTAGCAAAAACGAGCCCATACGAGGGTAGCGTGGAATTAATCCAAATTTGACTGAAATTTACCCATCAGGAGACTTCTCAGGGACCTGTATGTCAGGGCTGATGACAGAATTGGCAGTTACATTGTCAGTTTTGTCAAGAATCGCCCCTCGTTCTCCTGACATTTCTCGTTCGCGATCTGGTGGGCATTTTGCATGTGTTTCTCTACTAACCTAGCAAGGGTGGGCGCCTGAACTTGTTGCAATTTTGCAAAACCTTTCCCGCCCTCAGGAGGAATAGCTGATGAGGATCATCAAACGGTTGATAGACGAAGAGCATGGACACGCAGTGACGGAGTATACGCTCGCGCTTGGGCTCGTTGTGTTAGGGTTCTGGATGGCGCGCAAGAGTAGAAATATACGGTTTGCTCTTGAGGACCTCTCCAGGAGCATCAAGGCCGTAGTAGATAATTGCTGTTAGCAACTAGAGCTCGTGTAAGCTCTGTTCTCCCTCTTTCATTTGCATATACATAAAAGCGAAAGGTTTCCTTCCTGACCCTCACGGCGCCGCGGCAACCGTCCTGGTGAACGATGACGGCCGCCCTTGGCATCTCGACACCCTGAGCGCGCAGTTCCGAGAGGCCTGTGAGCGGGTGCATCTCGAAGGGGTAGGGCTCTATACGTTGCGTCATACCTTCGCGTCTCGCCTCGTGATGGCTGGCGTCGACCTGCGGACCGTGCAAGAGCTGATGAGTCATAAAGACATCCCAATGACTATGCGCTACGCCCACCTTTCTCCCCATCACAAACGGACCGCGATAGATACCCTGGAAGCGCGGTTTTTCTCAAAAACTCCCGCGAATTTTCACAACACCCCCTTTTCCTCTCTCCTGGCGCCGTGACTAGGTTGAAGGCGCTCGATCTCTATTACGTTATCAAGGCAAAATGACACGTGAAGCAATGGTCAGACGCCTTACCATAAGAGGGTCAGCAATTTGTATATAGTTACGGGCACGAGCAGGATAAACAAGACTCTTCGAGAGCAATACTCAGACCTTTACTTGACAGGCGCTGCTTCCTCCACGTAGTCTTCCCAGAATTCCCAGACAAAAGGAGGAGAAGTCCCAATGTTAAAAATACCCATCCCTATGCGGCAGGCTCTTTCGGCTTTACAAGTCTTCACCCTCGTCACTGTCTTTTTCACTATAGCCCCTGATGCTGTTTATTCAGGGCCTCCGACTCCCACACCAATCTCCATAGCTGCAGCGCGCAGTTTACCACTGGGCACAGTTGTTACAGTTGATGGCTCTGTTACCGTCGCTTCAGGCGCTTTCAGTTCAAGCACCTTTGATCAGGGTTTTGCCATTCAAGATCAGACTGGCGGTATCTATATCAGCGTGGCCGACAATCTCGGGTTTGCCCCGAGGCAACAGGTTCGTGTGACGGGGAAACTCGCGGATAGTTTTGGGCTGCTCATTTTGATTGAAGTGACTAACATCAAAGCTCATGGCCGCGGGCCAAAGGTACAGGCGCTTCCAGTTGCGACGGGAGCCGTTGGCGAGGCGACGGAAGGCAAGCTGGTCAAAATAACTGGAACGATCACGCAGCCAATCTTTAACGATCTACCATTCGGGTTCCTCATTTTTGTTAATGACGGGTCCGGCGAAGTCCATTCGTTCGTCAGCGCCTCGACGGGTATCGACGTGAGCGGCTTGAGCCTAGGCCAGACCATTGAGGTCACAGGCTTCAGCGGGCAGTTTGACGATCATTCCGAGGTTGATCCTCGCGTCCAGGGTGACATTAAAGTGGTTCCCTAATAGGGTATTGCCATAAGAATGAACATAAGGGGGAGAAGGGCGAGCAAGCTTGCTAGGAGCCTGACGACTGCGACTACCCGGCCCGCAGATAACCTGGGGAATCCTGAGCTAGAATGGGAAGGTCTGGAAGTCAGTACGATAATGTCAAATTGGTCAGATGCTGCCTTAAAATCGATTGTAGACGTCTTGGCTGTTGACTTATTATTGGGGTAGGCATATCAGGGCTCG
>CAZUFQ010000098.1:0-1777 GCA_964618735.1 uncultured Enterobacteriaceae bacterium | reverse complement strand
AGACCCACCGGGACGCGCTGGCCGAGTTTCGCAAGCAGCTCACTGAGCATCATCCGCAGTTGGGCGTCGAAACGGGACTGATGGCGCTCGATGGCAAATTCGAGGTGATGTCGTAGACAACCGCCATGTATCATGCGGCCTCGCCTCCACCCAGGCGGCAACGACCCATTGAGATTCGGCCTGTCGAACAAGTTCGGCTGATGCGATCTGGAAGTCCAGACTTTGCGCAGATCGCAGCCCAAACAGTGTCGAGATCAGCTCCAGGCGGGATGAATGTTCGGTCGTCCTTCATCAGCGTTTCCAGCTCGGACGGTTTCACGCGAGGCTGGCTATTAGGCGTCGGGCGATAGGTGCGAATCAGACCGTCTCGCACCCAGCGGCGCAGCGTGTTTGGCGAATAGCCCAGACGTTTCGCGACAGCAGGAATCAAGAGGTACATAGGTGCGCCTCCTTACTTTTTGTCGCCGACTTTCTGTCAGCGGTATTTACTTTCGCGTCGGTCGTAACTGACTTTTTGCCGGTCGGCAAGACGGTCATATTGGGCCTTCTTCCGACCACAACATATTAGACATCTTGACATCTATACGTCTAGAAGTATAGATGTCTGTCATGAAAATCAAAGTTACCATATCAGTTGAAGAGGATGTGTGGAGACGATTTCGTGCGCAATCCATCCAGCAGGGTAAGAATGCGAGTAGCGAGATCGAAGTATTTATGAAAAGCCACTTGGAAACGCAGAAACCCAAGAAGAAATAAGGAAGCGTGACATGCAACATACCATCTGGCAATACAAACGCGGCGACTGGGAGCAGGCGCCTTGGCATATTCCTCCTGAGCATGAAGAGCAGGATCTCAAAAGGTTAGGGTGGACGCCGCATCATAGAGTGGGAGATATTGACGTATGGGAGGCCGATGGATTGTTGCTCCTCCTGCTCTACGTCAACCCGGAATATGCACGACCGGTCATGTCGGTGCTCTGTCCCGACTTGCCGTCGTATCTGATGTTCCGCAAAGAGTTCGGGTCCTTATTCCTCCCTCAGCCAGATACGAAGGAAGAAGCAGGGGAGACGATTGAGATGGCGCCTGTGCCAAATCTTCTCGAAAAAGAGTAGGAAGCGGTCAGCCATGGTGTCGCTACCACCGCGGCCGGTCCTGGTGCTACGATTTCATCCTCGAGGGGCGGCGCTACACGGGATCCTTCGGTCCGGTCTCTTGCTCTTATGAGATAACAAATGCCGTGCTGGGCGTGCTGATCAGTGGAGGAGACTCGCTGTAGAGGAGATGGCTGACGCCTGCTGCGTCGCTGATCCTTCTTGGCTCCCCTGTATCGGTTCAAGAAGATAGTCAAAGCGTACATCTACCCCTAGCACCCCAAGGAGTTGACCGCGGGGCGCACGTAACGGAGTTGAGATGGTAAAGCAGAAATTGTCCGTGGCGAGCGAGCGGTAAATGTTGGAGATGTAAGTCTGTCCAGTCTGGGCTGGCTGTTGAAACCACGGACGACGGGACCAGTCCCGGCCAATGACGCTCTCCTCCCGGCCCCCAGCCGAGAGATTGCTAATGACCTGGCGCCCCTTGGCGTCCGTGACGGAGAGTAATTCGAAGTGCGGGTGCTGGGGGAGGAGTGCGTAGAGCGTCGCTTCGAGCTGCCCGCGATGCAATGATTCTAGCCGGAGCCCTGCGACCAGACGCTCAACCAAGCGCGCTGTCTCGTGTTGGCAGACAAACCGGAACACCCCAATAGCCAACAGTAACTCATCTCCCGTTCCACGCACGC
>CAZUFQ010000097.1:0-12602 GCA_964618735.1 uncultured Enterobacteriaceae bacterium | reverse complement strand
CACGCCAAGCTCGGCGTGCGTGGGTTCGCCCAATCCTTATTCGAAGAAGTGCGAGAGTACGGTATTAAGGTTTCAACTATCTGTCCCGGCTATGTCGAAACCGCACTTATCCCTCCTAACCGCCGTGTAGACCGCAACAAAATGATCCGACCCGAAGATGTCGCGGAAGTAGTCTATGAAGTAGCTATGTTGTCGGCGCGCTGCTGTCCTCTGGAAATCGTTTTGCAGCCGCAACAGGACCCGTTAAAGACATAAGACTCATGACGTGATACGTGGATCGTCCCATGAATCTTACCGGCAAAGTTGCCCTTGTCACTGGCGGCGCTAAGCGCGTCGGGAAAGCAATCGTCACTGCGCTTGCGGCGCGCGGGTGCAAAATCGTGGTCCATTACCATACCTCCCAGGCGGCGGCGCAAGAAACCGTGCAAGAACTTCAAGTCGCTGGATGCGAAGCGATTGCGCTGCAAGCCGATATCACGCAGGAAACCGAGGTAGACGGCATGGTCGCCGCCGCCCGGGCGCGGTTTGGTCGCATCGACATCCTCGTCAATAACGCGGCTGTGTTTTTCCGCACCCCAGTCGATACCCTAACCATTGAAGATTGGGAACGCACGCTTGAGGTTAATCTCACTGGCGCGTTTCTGTGCGCGCAGAAAATTGGGCTTTTGATGAAAGAAGGAGGCTGGGGTCATATCATCAACATCGCCGATGTCGCCGGCCAGCGACCGTGGGTGGATTATATCCCCTATTCTGTCTCGAAAGCTTGTGTGATTACACTCACGCAGGGATTAGCGATGGAGCTGGCCCCGGAAGTCATGGTCAACGCCGTCGTTCCAGGTCCAGTGCTTTTTCAAGACGATACTCCTGAAGAGGTGCGACAACGAGAGATCGACAAAACCCTGGTCAAGCGTGCGGGCTCCCCCGAAGAGGTAGCGACAGTCGTAGTCTTTGTGGCGGAATCCGACTATAGCACGGGCTCGTTATTTCATGTTGACGGCGGAAGGTCGCTCACGTAACCGGTCAGTTCCTCATGCGTATTGATCCCGCCGCGTTTTCCTCTCCGCCGCCGACGTGGCTAGAGATTTTCGGCAACACCAATCCAGTCGAAGTGGAGATCGGGTTTGGCAAAGGCGCATTTTTACTGGCGTTGGCGCGCAATCATCCCGAATGTAATTTTTTTGGCGTCGAGTTCACGAAACATTGGGCCTTCCGTCTTTCGTCTCTTCTTGAACGCGATGGTCCGTCAAACACCATCGTTGTGCACGCCGATTTCACCTGCCTGGTCGAAACGATGATTTGGCCGGACTCGGTCTCAGCGTACCACCTTTATTTCCCCGACCCTTGGTGGAAACACCGACATTCGCACCGACGACTCTTCCATCCACAGAGACCCGAGTTTGCGGCGGCTCTTGTCCGGACTCTCACGCCCCAGGGCAAAATTTTTCTGGCTTCGGATGTCCAAGACTACTTCAAGCAGATCGTGCAGCAGTTATTCGCACTCTCCACCCTGCAACAGTTTTCTTGGGAACGGGATCAGTTCACGAAAAAAGGAAAGTTAATAACGACAGATTTTGAGCAAAAGTATCGCAAGGAAGGAAGGACGATTTTCTACGCGGGGTTCAAGAAGGCGTAGGAGCGCACGACGCTGGACCGACACTTCTACGCCACACCATTATGCCGTCAGCGTTTTCACTCGCTCGACAATGCGTCGCGCGCTGATGCCGTACGCATCTAACAATTCTTCAGGTTTGCCGGAGCGCGGCACTTCGGTCACCGCGATCTTGTGTACTCGGACGCCATGCGCAGCCACCGCGTTCAACACAGCGTCACCAAGTCCACCGTCATAGTAGTGATCCTCAACTACTACAACAGTGTTGTTCGTTTGCGCCGCGGCGTGCAAAAGCACTTGAGCGTCAATCGGTTTGACTGAATAGGCGTCAATCACCCGCACCACCACGCCAGCAGCTTTGAGCATTTCATACGCTTGCAGCGCTTCATGCAGCGTCACGCCTGCCGCCACGATTGTGAGTCGATCGCTCCCGCTCGCACGTAACGTTTTACTGCCGCCCACCGGGAATGCTTCCGTATTTAGGTACAGCACTGGGGTTGCCGGTCGCGAGGTGCGAATGTACGTGGCGCCTTTAAGAGTGGCGGCCAAAGCAGTCAGCCGTTCCGCCGCCACAGCGTCGCTCGGATAAAACACGGTCGAGTTCGGAATAGCGCGCATCATTGCCAAGTCCTCCAGCCCCATCTGGGAAGGACCATCTTCGCCGATCGAAACGCCGCAATGGGAGCCAACGTATTTGATAGACACGCCGGAAATCGCCGCCATACGAATGTGGTCAAACGCCCGCGTCAAAAACGCAGCAAACGTGGAGACAAAAGGGACTTTGCCACACGCCGCTAATCCTACTGCCGCGCCCACCATGTTTTGTTCGGCAATGAAACATTCGAAGTACCGGTCTTTGTGCGCTTTGAGGAACGCTTCAGCAAACGTCGAATTTTTCGTATCGCCATCAAGCGCGACCACCCGAGGATCAACTCCTCCGAGTTTCGCCAGCGCGGTTCCATAAGCGGAACGAGTGGCGACTTTGTCGCCTAACTGATAGGTTGGCTCAGGGAAAGCACTGGACGCGGTGTCGGCTGCTGCGGTGCTCGCAGCAGGGCGTGCAACCAAGAATGGACCGTCATCCCCATTCGACGATACCTCTCTGAGCGCACTCTCTAATTCCTCACCCTTTTTGAGAGGTTTTCCATGCCAACCTTCGCGGTCCTCAAGAAAAGAGACGCCCTTCCCCTTGAGCGTCCGCGCCACGATTAGTGCTGGACGACCTTTCACTGCTTGTGCAGCATCCAAGGCGGTCAGAATCGCCTCAAGGTTGTGTCCATCTACCGTACACGCCTCCCAACCGAACGCGGCAAACCGCTTGGCGTAAACCTCAACATCATGGTCATACATCGTCCGCTGACTTTGCCCAAGACCATTGACGTCAATAATGGCAACGAGATTATCCAACTGGTAATACGATGCTAACGCCGCAGCTTCCCAGACGCCGCCTTCGGCAATCTCTCCATCGCCGAGCAAGACGTACACTCGGTAATCAGATTGATCGAGGCATTTCCCGTTGAGCGCCATACCGACGCCAACGGAGAGTCCTTGTCCCAGCGAGCCGGTCGCCGCGCCAACCCAAGGAATACGCGGCGTAGGATGCCCTTCCAGGTTGCTCGTAATTTTGCGTAACGACAGCAACGACTCGGTGGGCCACACGCCAGCCTCGGCCAACGCGGCGTATAACACTGGAGCAGCATGGCCTTTGGATAAGACAAACCGATCGTTATTGGGGTTGGCCGGATCCGCCGGATCGAAGCGCATAGCGTGAAAGAAGACGGCTGACACCAGCTCTGCCGCAGACAAAAAGGAGGTCGGATGTCCGGAGCCGGCTTCAGAGGTTGAGCGAAGAGAATGCACGCGCAAGCGGCTGGCAATAGTCTGCAAAGTTGAGATCTCTTGAGTTGCCATGAATGTGTACTGTCCTTTAGTAAAATAAAAAATGGGGGCGTATGGCGCCCCCATCAAGATTTTCAACAAGAGCACCGCGCCATGTTCATTCAGTGCGCGCCTCCGGCCAGCGGAGGAAAAATGCTCAGTTGCAGACCCTCTGTAAGCTGCGTCTCTTTCTCAACATAGATATCGCCCGCGACTAACATACCGGCATGATCTCGTGGAATCTTCAGCGCATCGATCACATCCAGCACCGTCGAACCTGCTGGGAGAGTCACTTTTGTCTCCTCCCGCTCTCCAGCCGGAAGATATGTTTTGAGCGTCGCAAAAAGCTTGACAGATACAGTGACTGAAGAGGCCATAGTTAATGTTGGGGAGCCTCAGTCATTATTCAACTGTAGGAAACTTCGGCGAGCGGCCCTCTTTAGAACTCCGTCAGTATTCGCGTCGCCGAATACCATAAAGCGCGGGACAACACCCGCGCTCACAACTTCTTTACTCAGCACTTAAGCGGCATGCGCCGTTCGCAATCCACAAAACTCTTCGTAATCGATCAGCTCAGTGATTTTCGGATGATCGCTGCAGACCAAACAATTAGGATCACGCCGCAGCTTCAATACTCGCACCTCACTGCTCAAGGTCTCAAAATGCATCATCCGGCCAATCAGTGATTTACCAGCGCCTAAGATGAGCTTCATGGCTTCTAGCGCCTGCATACAACCGACCAGTCCCGGCAGCACTCCCAGCACACCAGCCTCAGCGCAGCTTGGCGCGGCCCCTGGAGGAGGAGGCTCTGGGAAGAGACAGCGATAACATGGTCCTCGATCTGGATAAAAAACAGTGACTTGCCCTTCGAATTGGAAGATCGACCCATCAACCAACGGCTTCTTGGCCATCACACACGCATCATTGATCAAGTATCGTGTAGGGAAGTTGTCACAGCCGTTCACGACAATGTCAAAATCCTTGATGATGCGCATGACGTTTTCAGAAGATAATCGCTCGTTAAAGCCGATCACTTTGACTTCGGGATTCAAAGCGTTGAGCGTCTTCTGTGCAGACTCTACTTTGGGCATACCCACGCGATCGTTAGTATGGAGAATCTGTCGCTGCAAATTGCTCATATCAACGGTATCGTGGTCAATAATGCCAATGGTTCCTACGCCCGCGGCCGCTAGATAAAACGCGACTGGCGAGCCGAGACCACCAGCGCCGATGCATAACACTTTGCCATCGAGCAGTTTGGCCTGTCCTTGTTCTCCTACTTCCGGCAAGGTGAAGTGACGAGCATACCGCGTAATCTGCTCAGGGGTAAACTGACGGTCCGCTACCCATTTGTTCCCGCCATTTTTCCAGGCAGTGTAGCCGCCGGACATGGAGACCACGTTTTCATATCCCATCTCTTTAAGCGTGCGAGCGGCAATGAGGGAACGCACCCCGCCAGCACAGTAGGCGATAATGGGAGTGCTTTTATCTGGAACAGCTTCTTCGATACGGATTTCCAGAAACCCACGTGGAAGAGAAATGGCGTTGGCAAGATGCCCTTCGCGGTATTCCTCACGTTCGCGCACATCTAACAAGGTCCAGTTTTCTCCACGCTCGACGCGATTCTTGACTTCATCAACCGCGACTTCAGGGATCTCCTGACGCGCTTCTTCCATCAACTGCTTGTATGTTTTTGCCATGCGCCCCTCACAGGGATAGAAATTAGACGCCTCTCTTTTATGCAATGCAACAAAGGAAAAGCGTTTTGACTCTTTGTTCAATCTGGAGAATCACTCGTCGCTTAACAACGCTCGTTTCTCTCCGACTTTGTAACTCTGCAACATCTGCACCATCAAAGAATCCCGTCCGCCCTCCGCGAGAACACGGGATCGTTCCATCAGGATATTTTTAGGTTCAATAAAATCGGCGCGATCGAACCCCCAGATACGAGGGTGCACATAGGTATCCATCCGAATCGCATCACAAGGGCACGCCTCGACACACATGCCACAGTAGATGCAGCGCAACGTATCGATCTCGTAGCGCACGGGATATTTCTCGACATTGGGGTCTGGATGCTCCCCAGCTTCAATATGGATACAGTTGGCAGGGCACGCAGTCGCGCATAAGAAACACGCTGTGCAGCGGACAGAGCCGTCTTCTTTCAAGGTCAGACGATGACTGCCGCGATAGGTATCGGGGTACTGCTTACGCTCTTCCGGATATTGAGTCGAGTACGCGGCTTTTGTCTCTTGCGCGAACCCCATGGAATGAAGCATATGCAAGCTTAGATTACGTCCGAAGTGGTACAGAGTGACCGTGAGTCCCCGTAGAATTTCTGGGATGTATAGCCGCTCCCACCACGTCATTTCTTCTTTACGTTTCATAATTGCTGTTCTGGAAAAGACAGTGTTTGCGCGCTCCACTATTAGGGAGCACGCAGGCTTTGTCAAGGCAGTTTCATGGGTTAAGCAGAGTTCTAATGAAGGCGAGATTTATTCGCGCCCCCACCCTCTGACCAACGCCCTTCGGTCAGTTTAAAATCGAGCATGTCGCGCAATAAGCTGGCGCGTTCGGGAAGAGAGACAGCTTCGAGCAAGCTCTGCTTCTCGATCGGCAGCAAATCGAGATGAAACGCGAAGAAGTTTACGAAAAACCCATCTTCGACCGTGGGGTCTGTGAGAAATTTCTGTACGGCGTCATTCTTCTGCAGATAAGAGTCTAACAAACGATTCAGATCTTGTCGCATTGAAGAAGAAAGCGGTTGCTGATCGGGTTCACGCCATTCTACTACACATTCACGATAGAGTTTCCCTGTCCCCTGCAGTTCTTCTTTGATGTGACATTCACGCAACCCACGCAAGAGCACGTTAAAGCGGCCGTCAGCGAGCGGCGCCACCCGCATCATTTCTCCAGCGCAACACACTGGGAAGACGTCGGGACGTCCCTCATATTGCTCCTGCCAGTTTCCCCGCAACAGCGTCATGCCAATGAGAGGCGGAGCTTGCTCTTTTGCCTCACCCACCATTTGGCGATACCGCGGCTCAAAAATATGCAGCGGCAACATCACGTCCGGGAAGAGCACGACGTTGGGAAGAGGGAAGATGGGAATAATTGTAGGCAATTTATCTCCGGACATCGCACCCTCCTTAGGACTGCAATCAAAGTGTTCGCCAACCTGAAGTCTGCATCATGCTCTTGTTCTGTGCTGGAGGAAAGAGGAGGCAGGCGCGTCGATCCGTTCCTCTTTTCATCGAGCACAATCTTAAAGGGAAACTACACCAGACCCAACTCTTGCTGCAATTGGTGCACAGAATGCCTCTGCCTCAATCGCTCACTCCAGGAAAGAACATTCTTCAGACGAGCGGGAATTTCCACACCTAGGCTGGGAAGTTGCAACATGCGGGGGATGAAGGCAAGGTCTGCCAACGAAAAATCTCCCGCAACATACTCTTTGCCCTCCAGCTGTCGTTCAAGAAATTCAAGGACGCGCACCAAATCGGCGCGATACCGCTGCACGCGCTCCTGGTCGACCTGTTCAGTCGGTTTGCGCAGCTCCGCCGCGAGTAAACCACCTTGAGCCGTAAATGAATTGTCGGCAAAATCTTCGAACATGCGAACGCGAGCGCGTTCGCCGGAAGCCTCGGGCATAAGTGGCGGATGGGGGTACTCATCCTCAAGATATTCATTAATGACTGTGGAATCGTAGATCGCCTCCCCGTCATCAATAAGCACCGGCACTTTCCCGTACGGATTGAGCCGTAAGAAGTCAGGGGCCTTTTGTTCATTCTTCACGAGGTCAACGAAAGTTTTGTCGTAGGACAGATCTTTTTCCGCCAATACGAGACGAACTTTTTGGCAATAAGGGCTCTGTGGAAAGTCGTACAGTCTAATCATGGTTATGCTCTCCTCAAATCAGGCACAGAAGCAGTGTAGAAAAAAACGCCGAGACAGGCAAATGAAAATGGACGTTTCTGACATGTTTTTTTTCACCGAGATCTACCACCATGAAGGTATTTGACATTCTGAGATCTCCTTCTTCTCCCCTCATGGCTCAGCTTCCCGGTCTCAGCGTCGGAGATTTCGCTCCGGTGCGGATCATGGCCGTGCTTAACGTTAGCCCGGAGTCTTTCTATCAAGGTTCCGTGCGGATCAACCTTGCCCAGTTGGCCGAAGCCGCGCAGATCATGGCAAGTGCAGGAGCAGATATCATTGACGTTGGGGCAATGTCCACCGCCCCTTACCTCAAAACGCAAATTTCTGAAGACGAAGAAACTGATCGACTCGCCCACGCTATTGAGACAATTGCAACAACTGTCGCCATTCCGATCTCTGCTGACACACAGCGAGCAAAGCCCGCCGCTGCTGCGCTGGCGGCAGGCGCTCGTATCATCAATGACGTGAGCGGACTCAAACGTGACCCGGACATGGCCCGCCTCATCGCAACTTCTGGAGCCGGAGCTGTCTTTATGGCCAGCGAAATCACTCCAGAGGCCGGGGAGCCAATGCAACGCATCCGAGTGGCGTTGCAAGCAAGTCTCAACCTCGCGGCGCAGGCGCAGATCCCTGCGGATCGAATCGTCCTTGACCCTGGCGTCGGGTTTTTCCGTCAGCCTGGGGTCCCATGGTATGAGTGGGACTGTATCGTGCTCCGTGAACTGACGAGCTTGCGCGTCCTCGGGTTTCCGCTGCTGATTGGCGTTTCACGCAAATCATTCATTGGTAAAATCTTGAACCAGCCAAACGCCGCAGATCGTCTGATCGGCTCGCTCGCCTGCGCGGCTATCGCTGTCAACAATGGGGCCCACATTATTCGCGCGCATGACGTGAAGGAAACGGTCGAGGCGGTGCGGATGGCGGAACGGTTGCGGCCTCAATATGCCTCCCCTGACGAGCAATAAGAGCCGCGCTCGCGCTCAGGCTCGGCCAGGCATGAAAAACAATCTCAACTACGCCAGCACCACGGCGCCAAGCTCTTGCGGCGTATGCACAAGGAACTGAGGAGACAACGAACGGAGCTCAGCGGCCCCGAACCCCCACGTCACTCCACAGACGGCGACCCCGGCAGCAACGCCGGTGTCATAATCCACCCGTGAGTCGCCAATCAGCAAAGTCTCAGCAAGCGCTACGCCGGTCTGACGTTGTAAGTGGATTACCCCGAGCGGATCGGGTTTCTTGGTCGGCAACGTGTCACCACCGACAATCTCAGTAAAGAAGGGGGCAAGCCCTAAGCCATACACAATGAAACGACTCGGCGTCTCCGGCTTATTCGTTAAAATTGTTAATTTGAGCCCGTACGCCTGCACTGTCGGCAACAGCGCTTCCATCCCGCTATAGAGCCGCGTGTGATCAAGGGTATGCGCCAAATAGTACTCCATGAATAACGCGAAACCATGATCAACAAGATGGGCATGGCCAGGCCCGAGCGCTTTTTCCACCAGCACCCGTGCGCCATGACCGATCAACCCCACCACCTGGGCAAGCGTTAACGGCGCAAGTCCCAAAGCGGTCAACATATAGTTTGTCGCCGCCGCAAGATCGGCCTGGGTGTCAACTAAGGTGCCGTCTAAATCAAAAATGAGATGAGAGAATCGAGGCATGAACAAAAAAAGGCATGGAGACAATCCATGCCCTCATCACTGTTCTAAAAAGAAAGCGCTACGCCGAGAAAGATGACCCGCACCCGCATGTCCGGTTGGCGTTGGGGTTCACAAACTTAAACCCTGCTCCGTGCAGGCCATTCACATAATCGATCACTGTTCCATACACATATTGCTGACTGATCGGGTCAAGAAAAAGTTTGACCCCGTCTTGCTCGATGACCGTGTCGTCTTCACGAGGGCTTTCGTCAAGACTGAGATTGTACTGAAATCCGGAGCATCCTCCACCAACAATGGCGACGCGCAAACCGCCATCCTTCACGCCTTCGCGTGTAATCACTTCCTTGACCTTCTCTACCGCTACGTCGGTCAAAAACAGTGCGATTCCTTCAGGCGCCTGCAACGAGGGTTCTTCTTCAAGGTGCATTTCGTGATCCATTCTGTCCTCCTCGGGACGTCATAGCGTATCTTGTACAGAGATAAGGAGGAACCTCTAGCGAGTCAACCCCTGAATCCCTCTCCCCAGGAGGCTGTATCCTCCCATAAGTTCATGTCTTTTTGTCACGACGGCAATAGCAACCATGCAGGCTACCCCTGAGTCGTCGCACATGGTTAACTGCCTTCACATGCAAACGTTGGAAACGCAGATTCGCACTCAAGCCCGCGCTTTGGGATTCTCGCTGTGCGGCTTTACTCGTTTACAGCCATTGCCGCGTGAACAATTTTTCCTCGACTGGCTCGCGCAGGGACACGCCGGAGAAATGCAGTATTTGGTCCGCGAACCCCAGCGACGACTGCATCCTGCTCTGCCGTTTCCTCAAGCCAAGAGCGTCATCTGTCTTGGCTACCCTTATGCTCCTCCGCGCTTGCCATCGATTGATTGGCAACGGACCCTACGCGGTCGTATTGCCGCCTACGCGGCTGGCGTCGATTACCATGAGATCATCCAAAGCAAATTGCAGGAGTTCGTACGCTTTTTGCGCATCCTCTGTCCAGATCTGTGGGCGCGACCCTACGTCGATACCGGACCGCTACTCGAACGCGAATGGGCTTATCGCAGTAGTCTGGGCTGGTTTGGGAAGAACACCATGCTGCTTCACAAACAGGCGGGCTCCTGGTTTTTCCTCGCCGAGATCTTGGTTAGCGTAGATCTTGAAGGCGAAGGGATTCCGCGTGCGCACTGCGGCAAATGCACGCGCTGTCTGACGGATTGCCCTACGAATGCATTAGAGGAAGGCTACGTTCTCAAAGCCCCATTGTGTATCTCGTACTTGACGATCGAGCACCGCGGACCGATTCCGTTAGAGCTGCGCCCGAAGCTTGGCAACTGGATTTTCGGGTGTGACATTTGCCAAGAGGTCTGTCCTTGGAACGAGAAATTTGCGCGCCCACGTGAGGACCTCGTCGATGAATTGTTCCCCTCTCTACCGGCATTATTACAGCTAGACGAGGCCGGCTTTCGCGCTCGTTTCGCTCGCAGCGCGATCCGCCGCACCAAACGGCGCGGCCTCCTGCGCAACGTGGCAGTTGCTTTAGGCAACAGTAAGAATCCCGAGGCGATTGGCCCCTTGAGTAGAGCGTTACAAGATCCAGAACCCCTGATCCGAGGACACGCGTCGTGGGCCTTGAGTCAATTTGCCGAGTCAGAAGCGCACAGAGCACTCGTCCGACATCTTCACCGAGAGGATGACGAGCAGGTCAAAGCCGAGGTGCAAATGGCGTTAGCGAGAGTTCCCTATTAAAAGGGTGTTGAATTCCTCTTTATTTCTACTTTGTTGCGGGCAGCTGCGCGTTGATAATTTTCCACTCCTTCAACCGCAATACGGTATGCCCTCGCGCGCGCGTCTCAAAGTCGCCAAATCCCCCAATCACCGGAAACGTTTCGTCCCGCTGGATTATGCCGACTCCATGCGCGTAGGTGATCATCTCCGTCACTTTGGTCTCTTTCCGAAACCGCGTCACTTCCACACAATGTGTGAATGTTCCTGCCGGAACGGTCACCGTCGCATCGACCGCAGTAATGGTGTAGTGGCCATCAACCCCTTCCCAACTCGCGCCTACGGCAGGCGGCAATCGGAGGACGAGTTGCAGTTGCGATTCTGAAGGAGCAGCGCCTGGCAGCCGACGTTGCACACCTTCAGGCGTCAGCGCGAATTGCTCTTCCAGGCCGCCAATCGTCACAAACGGCTGCTGCACTTGCACGACGAACGCATTGCCTTCTTGGTGAATGACATCCCACGCTTCAAGCACCGGTTCGGCTTCGGTCCCTTCGCTCGATTCATACACCCAGCGGTTGCCCACGGCTAAGGGAAAATAATTATCCGACTTTACTTCAGCAATTGCGTGAACAGCCCAAAGAAGCCGCCATCCACACAGCATCGACGCCAAGACAAGAGAAGGTTTTAACATCTTGTCTTTCTTACGGGGATTTCTCTGGCTTGAGAAGGGCTCAGCAGAATCGACTTGGTTTTCTTTTATGCTTTAGCAGTGGAGACAGCAGAAGAAAGTTGCTTGAAGAGCTGAGCCAGCTTCGTTGGCAATTTCTCCGCAAATTTTTCTTTGTCAACATGCGTATTGCGGGCCGCTTCGAGTAGCGTCTCCAGCAATCCCTTTGCATCTCTGGTTGCGGGCGAAGAGGTGTTCACTGGAGGCAGAGCCGACGCAGAGACAGGCGCCACAGGTTCAGAAACAGCTTCCCCTTCCTGCTGAACCTCCCGGGCTACGGTTACCTCTTGAACAACGTTCAAGTTTGCCTCGAAGCTGGCAACGGAACCAAGATCCTGCCCCAACGCCAACGCCTGTGTTGCAGTCACATCCAGTGGATGGGAAAAGAAATCTGCGCCAAAATCCTCAATCTTTGTGACCAGCTTCTTAATGTCGGCAAATTCTTCTTTACTGAGGTTTCCTGCTACAGAAATGGAAAAGGAATCTGCGGACGCCATTTGCAGCGTCTGCCCCTGAAGATTGACTTCGTCGCCATGCGAGCGACCACGATAATCATAGCTGCTCGCCCCAACCTGCAATGCTGATGCGCCAGAAATTGTGACTTTATCACCTTCTGCGGTGACGAGTTCAATGTCCAGGCTCTTTCGCGAGCTAGCGCTCATTACATTCGTTTGCGTAACGCCGGCATATCCCCCTTGAGACATCGCTGACGCACCATCGAAGAAACGTGCTAAAGAAGAACCGATCGCTTGCATGAAAAGTCCCCCTCCCTTACAATCAATCAGGGATTATCTTCCGTCATCGGCCATCGCTCGACAAACTTGATAGGGGAAGGTCAGGTCCATTTGAGGTTTGGTGATACTCCCTCACACGTTGCGTTTCTTTGTTGACTTCGCTATATGCGTATTGGTCTTTTGAGGGAATCATCGCAGCGCGTCACCGACACTTTCCCACTCCTGCCTGAACGAGTTGCCCACCCTGAGGGAGACCAAACCCTAGGCGTTGGGATCGGAAAAAGTAGCATTAAAGTAAAAGCCCTGGTGCTTACGCCAGACACATACCCGCACGAA
>CAZUFQ010000096.1:0-12644 GCA_964618735.1 uncultured Enterobacteriaceae bacterium | reverse complement strand
GCCAGTTTGGGAACTTCGCGAACGCCTCGCGCACTTTCTTGCTGACCGGCTCCGGGTTCGGTATGCCGTCATCGGTCAGCTTGCACAGAACGAAGTAGGTCAGCCCATCCAATCCCTTCGCGGCCTGTTCCTTCTTCCGCTGTTCGTTCTTCTCGATTTCCTTCAACAAGTCCGAGAGCGCATTGGCAGTGCTCGTCTGGCGATCCTCAAAACTCGTCTGCACCGCCTGCGCCCGTTCAGCGAGAGCGACCAGAAACGGATCATCGCTGTTCTCTTCCGCTGCCTTCTCGATAGATTTGACGAGGTTGATGACTTTCGTGGCCTTCCCGTCGTCGCGCTGTTTGATCGTCTCAATGGTCGCTTTGTCGATCGTTACATACTCTGCAGACGACTCCGCGACCATCAGCGTCCCAACGTGCTGCCGCACTAGTTCGTTAGTCTTCTTCTGAAACGCCTTGTCGACGTACACCTTCTTGGCGTAGGCGTTACGAACCACAGCGTAGATAGAAGAGAGCGTTGTGTAAGAGTCAATGAACGGACGCAGGAACGCATCCGGCGAGATGATCTCATAAAGCATTTCGATCTCTTTGTACTCGCGGAAAAACTCCTTGCGCCGTTCCTTGTCGCGAAAGTGTTCGATGAGATTGTCCACGTCCTTGTCGTTAAAGTTTCGCGTCACCAGCGCGAGATACGCCGGGGCCTTTGTCTCCATCTTCGCTTGGAAGAGCTGCTTGAGCAGGCCTATGTCCTTGACGATGGCGTTGATCTCGTCGCTGTCGAAGGCCAGTGCTTTTTCCAGCTTGTCGAAGATACCCACGAAATCGAGGACGAAGCCGTGCGGCTTCACCATCTCCGCCGCCTCATTTTCGTAAGGGCGGTTCACTCGCGCGATGGCCTGGAGCAGCGTGTGATCGCGCATCGGCTTGTCCAAATACATTGCGTATAGGATCGGCGCGTCAAAGCCAGTGAGCAAATTCTCTGTGACAATCAGAATCTTCGGCCACTCGCCGGCCTTGATGAAATTTTTGCGAATCTGCTTCTCACGCTTCGGGTCGAGACGCCACTTTTTGAGGTGCGCCGGATCGTTGTTGCTCCTGGTAAAGACGATCTCGGAATACTCCGGCGGCAGGATGGCATCCAGCGCCGCCTTGTAAAAGGCGCATGCTTCGCGATCCACGCCCACAACAAGCGCTTTGTAGCCGAGCAGCTCCACATTCTCCCGGAAATGGTCAGCCACGTAACGCGCCACTTTTGTCACCCGGTCCCTGCCCTTGAGGAAATTTTTCAAGTTCACGGCGCGTTCGAGAATCTTGTTTAACTCCTCAATGTCAGTGACGCCTTCGGTCTCGGCCAGCGCGAGGAACTCCTTCTCCATGATTTCGTGCGACACGAGCATCTGATCTTCCAGCTCGTTGCGGTCGATCATCAGCAGGATAGTCGGCTTCTCGGCCTCAGGCGCTTTGAAGAGCAGCTCGGCGGCCTTGATCATCGTGTAGGTTTTGCCGCTGCCCTGTGTGTGCCACACCAGGCCGCGGGTACGCTGGGGATCGAGCGCCCGCGTCACCACTTTGTCCACCGCGCCGGTCTGATGTTGGCGCAGGATAAATTTCTGCAACTCCTCTTCCTTCTCAGCGAAGAGGATGAAGTCCTTCAGGAAGCGCAGGAGATGCGGCACAGCGCAGAAGCTCTTGACCTTGGCTTCGAGGTTGCCCGTCTCCTCATGCTTCCAGTTGAAAAGATTCCGCCGCACCGTATTCCACGTTACTCCGTAAGTGAAGCCGAGGGCTTCGGTAGCGATGAAGATCATCTGCGGCGCCATCACCTCCGGCGTCTCGGCGTGGTAACGGCGAATCTGATCCACTCCGAGTGCGATTGCCTCGTCTTTGCTCGCGTTCTTGCATTCAATCACGAGCACCGGAATGCCGTTGATAAGGAAGACCACGTCCTCGCGTGTGCCGTACTTGCCATTATGCGTGTAAAATTCCTCTGTCACCTCATAGACGTTGCGCCACTGCTCCCAAGGGCGGGTGTGAGGTCGCCGTAATCAATCAACGTGAGGTCCAGTTCGCAGTTCTCCTCCGCGCAGAAAAACTTGTGCTGATTGCGTAGCGCCTGGAGGAAATCCCGATTGCCGTAGATGTCGGCGTGGAAGCGCTGGAACTCGCCGACCAACGCGCCCTCGGCTTCTTTATATTTTGGATTGAAGGCGCGGACCTGAGCATACAGCAGATCTCCGCAGAACAGCGCCGCCTTGCGCACCCGCTCTTCCGGCGTCGTTCCAGATGGATCAAAGCCGCGCCGCCGCTCGGCCTCAGCGCGGGGCACGTACGTCCAGCCGATCTCCTGCGCGTAGTGCAGGATGCGGGCCTGGACGGTTTTGTGTTCGGTGGGAGAGGGCATGATTCAACACTGTACGGCTTTGGCCACATGTGGCAAAGCCTCAAATATGATGAAACCCGGAGGGTTTCCTGTCACTAGCCGGTGGTTGAGCTGTGTGTTGATCACATCAAGCATGATGAAACCCGAAGGGCTTCCAGCCATTAGCCGGTGGTTGAGCGTAGCGACACCACCGGAAACAAGAAACAAGGAACCATTCAATCCAGGTATTTCGGATCATATTCGATTCCGGCCCTTCCCAACGTTTCGATCAATTCTTCACGAAACAATCTGGTCCGATGATGTTCCTCTTGCCCGGCGATATACTTGCGCACCGCAGCCCTCGCTGTCGCACTCACAGTAAACGCCGCGTAACCTTCTTGCCACGCGAACGTCTGACTACCGATTTCCTTATGCACCCAGATCGAGGAGGTCTTCTTGAGCTCACGCATTACATCAGCCAGACAATGGGTCGCCTTCAGCCCGATAAGCAGATGTACATGGTCCGCTACCCCGCCGACCTCCTCGGGAAATCCTCCCAGGCCGTGGATGGCGCCGCCGATGTAATCGTGAAGGCGCAAGCGCCATGGCGGAGCGATGACAGGTGTACGGGCTTTGGTGCTGAACACGAGATGATAATGGAGGCTGAGATACGTGGATGACATGTGTTGTTCCTGAAAACCCTGGCGCCCCTACCGGTGTGCATTATTCTTTTTTTTCTGACCTGCGGATCTCCGATCTCCAATCTCCGATCTCCGACCCGGTGGTATCGCTCGGCTCAACCACCGGCTAATAGCTGACAAGCCTTCGGCTTGTCTATCGTCTCGCAGTCCACTCCCAAGTCCGAAAAATCAACATCATGCACCCGAATCTGCGCCGTCATGAGCTGGTGCAGCAGCGTGCGGAACAGGGCGGTGAGCGCAGCGTGCTTGCTCACATGAAGCCCGAGTTTTCGCTCAATGGTCGCGAGTGCGTCGTCAATCTCTCGTTGTTCGTCTAGCGACGGAACGGGGATCAGCGTCCGCTTCACAGCCCCGACGTTCAAATGTTGTTGGGCGAGGCCGTGCTTTGCCGATATGGTTTGTCGTTTGCCTGCATCGGAATTGAAGAACCGGCTGACGAAGCCTGACAGAATTACTTTGAGCCGAGGGCGGGCGATGACCAGATCGATACAATTTGCGCCATCGTATTCCTCTGGCACAACACAGGATGTTCCGGGATAACCAGTGCGGACGATGAGGACATCGCCAGTTCGGAGCTTCGACTTAGCCAAAATGGTATCGTTGGTCTCCTGTGAGAAAAAACAAGTTCGGTCACTTCGAGACGATCCTCGCGGCTGACGATGCGGCTGTATTTCTCCACCTCGCGCCACGCTTTAAAGGTGTCGGCGATGCGTGTGATGGCATCTTCCGGGATGTAGTTCTTTGGGTCGCCTTTAGCGAACTCGGTGGCGGCGTTGAGCAGGAAGAGTTTGCCTTTGCGCTCCTTGGTCTTCGCTTTGTTCAAGAAGAGGATGATGCCGGGCGCGGTGGTGTTGTAGAAAAGATTTTCCGGCAGGTAGATCACGCCCTCGATGAAGTCCTGCTCCACAAACCAACGGCGCACGTCTTTTTCCTTGTTGGTGTTGGCATTGCCGGAGCCGCGCGAGGCGGGGCCAGTGTCGAGCACGATGGCGGCCCGGCCTGCCTGTCCTGAGCCTATCGAAGGATCGTTGAGGCTGGCGAGGATGTGCTGCACCCAGCCCCAGTCGGCCTTGTTGCCGGGGAAACCCGCGCCCTTGGGGAAGCGGTCGAGTTCGTCGGGGCATCGTAGTCCTTCTCGATGAACTCAGTCTGGTTCCACATAGGATTAGCTACCGCGCGGTCGAAGGTCTGAAGACGGTTGCCCTTGCGGAATTTGGGATGGCGAAAGGTGTCGCCAATCTCAATCTGGCCCTCCATGTCATGGATGATCATGTTCATGTTAGCCATGGCCCAAGTGGTGGGTGTGGATTTCTGGCCGTAGAGCTTGAGCGGGACGGATTTCTTTTGGCCAACGGTCCTGGTCTTTTCCTCCAACGCCAGTTCGCACTTGATGAGCAGGCCGGCGGAGCCACAGGTGGGGTCGTAGCAAGTCATACCCGGCTCGGGGTCCATGATGAGCGCCATGATCTCGCCCACCTCGCCGGGCGTGTAGAACTCGCCCGCGCTCTGCCCGCCGCCTTCGGCGAATTTACGGATGAGATACTCGTAGCTGCGCCCGATGATGTCCGCCTCTACATCACCAAGGCCGAGGCGCTTTTCGCTGATGCGTTCAATTTGGAGAGACGGTTGTCGTCAATGTCGCGCATGCCGTGAGTAGTGGCGTTGAAGTCCACACGGTCAATGATGCCTTTGAGCAGCACATTCTCGTCCGCAATGGCGCGAAGATGCGTGGTGAGTCGCTCGCCGATCTTGTCCGCAAGCTTACGAATGACGGACCAGACGGCGGCGTCGGGGTTGGCCGGTTGCAACGGCAGAGAGAAGCGCACGAGTTTCTTGTCGTGCTTCACCAGCCTGAACGCCGTGGCCCGCGAGCCGACTTTGTTGGCGATGCGGTTCAACTCGTCATCGGAGACATCGCACAAGCGTTTGGTGAAGATGAGCGGGAGGATGTAGTCCTTAAACTTAGGCGCATCCTTCGCGCCGCGAATGGAACAGGCAGCATCCCAGATCCAGGATTCGAGGGATTTGTCATTACCGTTGGTCATTCAGGTTTCCTCGGCGTTGCTTGCCGCTCTTCATCGTGTTGAACTTCCCAGAGCTGGGTTGAGAAAAACAACTGTCGCCCCCCACCCTCCAGCGTCAGGCGGGGCGTCGTGAAAAGACTGTACAATAGGCAAACGTGTTAAGAGCGAACGGATACTCTCTCGCTGCACCCCTCTACCCTTGCCGTGGATCAAGCGGACGACGGAGAAGCCAGCAGCACAACACTCCCGCAAGTACTCCTCGACTACACTCCTAATCTCTTTGGGGTTAAACGGATGCAGATCTAAGACGTCTTCCAATGGGAGAACAACCGGATCAGGAAAAGGAGCATCGTCTGTACTTTCCTCAACAGTTGGTAAGGGCGGGGAATGTTTTGACTTGTCCTTTCTCATGAGGTTCATAAGGTAACGAAAAACCAGCTCTTCCTCTAGCCGCCTGCTAGAAGGACATTTTTTTGTCAGGTAGGATTTTATTGTTCGTTGACGACTCATGAGCCTTGCCCCACCCATGGATCAACTTTCTTATCCCCCATACAAAATATATTCCCGCTTACAGCGCTGGCTCCTGCAAGACAGCCACAGACACACCGAAGGGCCGCACTTCCGGGAACACGAACATCACCAGCACGCCTGGTGGCAAGTCATGTGCCTGACTGGGGTCGATTACTTTTCCACGCTCGGATACCAACCAGGCATCGCATTTCTGGCGGCTGGCGTGCTCTCTCCTTTGGCGACGTGTGTGCTCGTATTGCTCACCCTGCTCGGCGCGCTTCCGGTATACAGCCGAGTGGCTGCAGCCAGCCCGCACGGTGAAGGCTCGATCGCCATGCTCGAACATCTCCTGCCAGGCTGGCCAGGCAAGCTGTTCGTTCTTTGTCTTCTCGGGTTTGCAGCTACTGATTTCATCATTACGATTACCCTCTCCGCCGCTGACGCGACTGCGCATCTGATAGAAAACCCTTTTACACCAGCAACATTCCATCATCCGGTTGCTCTGACGCTGCTCCTGATAGCCATTCTCGGAGCAGTCTTTTTGAAAGGCTTCGCCGAAGCGGTCGGCCTCGCGGTTCTCCTTGTCGCAGTGTACCTCACGCTCAACGGCATTGTGATCAGTGTCGGAATGTATGAACTTGCTCAACATCCGGAAGCGTTCCCCCATTGGCGCACTGCGTTGTTCGAGCAGCATGGCAGCGCCAGCATGATGGTCGCCATGGCGTTGCTGGTGTTCCCCAAGTTAGCGCTGGGGTTATCAGGGTTTGAAACCGGGGTCGTGGTCATGCCGCTTGTCCAAGACGGAGGAAAAAACCTTGCCGGTCGTATTCATAACACGCGCAAATTGTTGCTCGTCGCCGCGCTCATCATGAGCGCCTTGCTTATCAGCAGCAGTTTTGTCACAACACTGCTTATTCCCCCAGCAGAATTCGCCAAAGGCGGCGCAGCCAACGGACGCGCACTGGCCTATTTAGCTCATGCCTATCTCGGCGGGATCTTCGGCACAGTCTATGATGTAAGCACGATACTGATTCTTTGGTTCGCCGGCGCTTCCGCAATGGCCGGGCTCCTGAATATCGTGCCCCGCTACCTGCCGCGCTACGGCATGGCGCCAACGTGGGCCAGAGCGACGCGCCCGCTCGCGTTAGTGTTTACCGCCATCGCTTTTGCTGTCACGATTATCTTTGCCGCAGACGTGGACGCCCAAAGTGGCGCGTACGCCACCGGGGTGCTGGTGTTGATGAGTTCAGCCGCCGTGGCGGTGACGCTCTCGCTCCAGCGGACCCAGTGGCAACGCTGGGCGTTTCTTTTCATAGCGCTGATCTTCGTTTACACCACTATTGCCAATGTGATCGAGCGACCGGAAGGCGTTAAAATTGCCTCGCTCTTCATTCTTGCAACCATTGTCACCTCATTTGTGTCGAGGGTCTTGCGCACTACCGAACTTCGCGTTGAAGGGATTGAACTCGATCAAATCGCCCGGCAGTTTATCGCGCAGGCGCGACAGTACAACACCGTTCGTGTCATCGCCAATCATCCTGACAGCCGCGACGTCTTGGAGTATCGCCTGAAAGAGGCGGAAGAGCGGAAAGATAACTTGATCCCCAGAAACGAGCCGGTTCTTTTTTTTGAGGTCTATGTCCCAGACGCGTCGGAATTTTCCGATGTCTTGAAAATTACTGGAGTCGATGTGAAAGGCTATCGCGTGCTACGAGCCGAAAGTCCGGCTGTGCCCAACGCCATCGCCGCCTTTCTCCTTTATCTTAGGGATCAGACCGGAAAGATCCCCCACATCTATTTCGACTGGACCGAAGGCAACCCGCTGACGTACTTGTTGAAATATGTGTTGTTTGGAGAAGGTTACACGGCGCCCGTCACCAGAGAAATCCTTCGACAAGCCGAACCTGATCCCAAACGCAGGCCAACTGTACACGTGAGTGAATAATGTTGACGAGCAGAAAAGCGGCGCTTTACGCCCCGGCAGGATGCGGAGCTGAGGGCGGCTGTGCGGCCAATCCTTTCTTCAACGCCTGAATGGTCGCCACGAAGGTTTCGCGTAGAGCACTCTTTTGCAACGCCAGTGGAACGGGCATTTTGACTTTATCTTTTGCCGTACCAGTATACGTGATCATTGTCTTTGTCCCATCAGGAGATGGAGAGAACCGATATTCACCGTTGAGATCAGTCATAGCGTTATCGACCGTTTTGATCGTGACTCGTTGGTCCATGGGAAGAAAAGTGAATTCCAGAGTGAAATGTTGAGGCTGGCCGAGAATCACCATTTCGAATTCAACAATCTTCTTGTTCTCCTCGCCGCGCACGAGCTTAGAGTAGCGCACGATCGGACTAAACTCCGCGCTCCGTTCCGGCTCAGCGAACGAACGCAACACCACGTCAACGGGCGCGTCAATCCGAGAAGTGAATTCCACCGACATGGTGTCGGTGTCCTTCTCTAGTTTTTCACTGAGAATTTCCGGGACAGGGCCCTCCCAGAGCGCCGCGGCGGTGCGTAACTGGTGGTAGCGCCACCCTATGAAAAGAAGGCCAACACCACAGAGGGCGAGCACGCCCCACCATATTTTTTTCACAAGCACGAAGATTTCTGCGCCTACGGAGTCGCAGGCGCACTAAAATAAATCGGCTGATTGCCGCGCAATTGCTCGGGATTCAGCACGTAGTTACCACCTAATGAGGGGGTCCACACTCGTTCGGCGACTTGGTAATTCGCGCCGGTCAACGCATAAGCGAATCCGCCTGTTATACCACCCAGTGTAGCGTACACGAGTTTTGTTGGCATGTAGAATACATTCGCCAGCACGGTAACCGTCCCCATACCGGCGTCTTCGACAAAGTCAGCGCGCGCCAATGTAGGGGCCAATAACGCCGCTGCTACTATACCGCCGCTCAACCACCGTCGCATTGCTTTTCTCATGGCGTCCTCCTCCTCAACCTTCAGTCCTCACCACCGAGCCTGTTGGTAAAAGCGTTAATAAATGGGCAAACGCATGTTCTACATACTCCTTGTCTTTCGATTCGAGTGTGAGTTTCACCCGATATTCTGAATCGCCAATCTTGGGGTATGAACCGAGCAGCAAAGCGGGATACAAGCGTAGCGTGTCGTTGAGGTGAATAGCGATCGTGCTCTCGATTTCATTCGTATAGATGATTTTTAGATAATAGGGATCGACAGTAAAGCTGTTTTTTATTGACAAGAATTTCTGCTGGAGAATCTCCGGGATGCCGGGAAGTACGTAAATGTTCTCGACCTTGATCGTCGGGAATCGCATCTTGTCTTCCCCCAACAATTCAGCGCCTTCTGGAACCTCCGCCATTTTCAGATGCGCGGCATTGGCGACGCGACCGTTGAGGTACTCGCGAATTTTCCCCTCTAAGACCGGGTGAATGATGACTTGACGTCCGAGCGCACGCGCCACGCCTTCGATGGTGATGTCATCATGCGTAGGCCCAACGCCGCCAGACGTAAATACAACATCATAGCGCTGGTAAAACTCACGCACGGTTTCAGCAATAACATCGAGTTCGTCAGGAATAACCACGATGCGTCTTAAGGTCACACCCAACTGACGCAGCTCGCGGGACAGGAACGCGGAGTTTGAATCCACCGTCTTGCCCGACAGGATTTCATTCCCGATCACCACAATGCCAGCGTCCATTTCATGCATAGGGTGCACTATAGTCCCCTTCTATGGTTGTACGCAAGTTGTTGTCTATAGACCTAATTCTCAACAACTCCTATATCTAGGTCTTTCAAATCTTTGAATTCCCGCACGAGGTACTCTTTGAGTTTTTTCTTGATGCGACTTTCCAGTTGTCGTACTCGCTCGCGGCTAATGCCGTATTGATCGCCGATATCCTGTAAAGTCAGCGGCTCTTCAGCCAGGAGACGCTTGGAAAAAATGACTTGCTCTTTCCCTTTGAGCGTTTTGGCAAATTCGGCCAGCTTTTCTTTCATCAAGTCGCGGTATTCATTCGCCGCAACTTCTTCTTCAGCGGTCCCACGTTTATCCGCCATGAAGTCGAGCAACGTTGCCGTTTCGTCCCCGTTGTCGAGCGGAGTATCGACAGACAAATCGCGCGAGGTCAGACGTTGGGTCATTTCGACCACTTCTTCTTCTTTGACGCCAAGATGTTGAGCAATCAACTTGGGCTCGGGAGAGAACCCTTCAGCTTCAAGACGCTCTCGCTCTTTCTGCAAATTAAAGAACAGTTTCCGTTGCGCCTGGGTGGTGCCAATTTTGACCATACGCCAGTTGTTCATGATGTAACGGATGATGTATGCCCGCACCCACCACACCGCATAGGAGGGAAAACGTACGCCTCGGTAGGGATCAAAATTACGGACGGCTTCCATTAAGCCGATGTTGCCCTCTTGCACGAGATCCAACAAGTTACGAAAGGCTCGTTGGTATTGGCGAGCAATCATTACCACAAGACGTAAGTTTCCTGTGACCAAGCGATAGGCTGCCTCAATGTCCCCGTATTCTTTGTAGCGAACGGCGAGGTCATGTTCTTCAGTCGGCGTCAGGAGAGGATAGCGACGAATTTCAGAGAGATAACGTTGGAGAGAGTCATACTGGACAAGCGCCGTACTTGGAGGGACTTCCACAGCCGTATCTGTCAGATCGGCTTCCTTCGGTCCAACCTCGGGCTTGACGGACAAGGAATCTTCTTGCTCCTCATCCACAGCAAGTTCGAGAGCCTTCGCAGTATCCTTTGCAATACGCGCCATGATTAAGCCAATATAGGGGAGCAAACTGCGCTCAGCAATCAACGCCAGATTGCTGAGATAGTTTCTCACAGCCGTAAATGTTTTCGGGGATTTTCATCGTAACACGTTTCGAGTAAGTCGATCGCTCGACGCGCGCGCTCACTGTTTTCGCCAGGAATTTGGATGAGAAGCTTGACGTAGAGATCGCCCTCCGACTGCCCCTTCGCATCAGGAACGCCTTTCCCTTTGAGGCGCAGCTTTTGGCCGCTTTGACTGCCGGGTGGGATTTTCAATTTGACTTCGCCATTCAGCGTAGGCACCGTGATCGTAGCGCCCGATAAGGCCTCTCCCACCGTAATCGGCACGTCGAGAAAAAGATCTTTTCCTTTACGTTCGAGCTGAGCATGTGGACGCAGATGGACGACGAGATAAAGATCCCCAGCAGGACCACCAGGGGCGCGTATAGCACCTTTGCCTGCCAGGCGAATGCGCGACCCTTCATCCACACCAGGCGGAATGCGGGCTGCCAGACGCTCCGTGTTCATAATTCTACCGCTGCCGCCGCAACGCGAGCACCCGCCACCTTTGAGTCGCCCAGCGCCGCCACACCGGGCGCAGGTGCGCATGAGCGAGATAGGGCCAGGACCAACACGAACTTGCCCTTGTCCTCCGCACTCTGGACACGTCGTGGGAGCGCCGTTCTTTTGTCCGCCAGTACCGTGACATACAGAGCACGGGACCGGACGCTGAATAGAAATTGTTTGACTCGTGCCTCGTACCGCGTCAAGTAGATCTAATTCCAAGGCGTATTCGAGATCCTCACCTGGTTCGCTTCTCGACGCGTTCTGCTGTCTGCCGCCGAATAGATCGCCAAAAATGTCTTCAAAAGAGAAACCCGATCGTCCACTGCCGCGCCCACCGATGTCGAAGCCGCCTCCGCTGCTCCACTGGCGATAGGCTCGCGTGCGTTCTGGATTGAATCCGGGCTGAAGTCCCTCTTCACCAAACTCGTCGTAGATTTTCCGTTTCTCGGTATCAGTCAGGACATCGTGGGCAAGAGAAATTTCTTTGAAACGCTCTTCCGCCTCTTTCTTGCCGGGGTTCATGTCGGGATGATATTTACGGGCAAGCTTGCGGTACGCTTTCTTAATCTCGTCTACAGTCGCCGTACGGTTGACGCCGAGCGTTGCGTAGAGATCTTTCTTGGCCATCGTCTTGGTCTCTCGCCCCCTCAGCGTAACGCCTTAGCGTCGGCAGAATCGATTTTCCACACCTTTCCCTCGGCGATTTCCCGCAAGGCGGTCACCACTTCTTTGTTATCGCTCTTGGCCAAGGGGCGTGCGCCCTGTAACAGATCCTTCGCCCGACGAGCCGCCACAACCACGAGTTGGAAACGATTCGGAATACGCACGAGACAGTCTTCTACTGTGATACGAGCCATATCTCTCTCCTCATTTTCAGCAAAGATCCCAAATTTCTTCTATTGTAGATAGCATGAAAGCGAAAGGGAATCGCTCTTGAAGGACAACGTTTCTTGCACGCTGTCATGCTCCTGAAAAGGAGAATGCTCTGCTGGACCGGCCAGCAGTGGCGCGCCCTCTCTCGTTTTTGTCCTCAAGTGTGCAGCACCAATGGATGACTATTCAGAGGGTAATACGTTCGATACAGACTAATCATCTTCTTCTACCAAGCCTCGACCAGGCAACGGGCGTGGAGCGAAATGGCCTTGAACCGAAGCTGCCGAAGGAGGCGTCCATTGTTGCGGTTGAGGTGGAGTTGGTCGCTGACCATTCTGCGGGCCGCGCTGCGGTCGTGGATGGCGACCTTGCTCGGCGCGCCACGGTTTTTGGCGATCTTGGCCACCGCCGCCACCGCCGCCACCACCGCTAAATTTGAGGCGATTCGCGACGAAGCCAATGCGTTCTTCTAAGCGCTTCACCGCGGCCAGCACAGGATTCAGATGCTCCATGAGGTTATGCCGCAAGGCATCCGTCATGAGCGGCAGCACTGTCTCTACTGACACTTCCGTCCCTACCGCGGCAGGGCTGGAAGAGACATGGAGCGTATGGATCTCTTGAGCAAGCGCGGCAAAACCATTTGTGATTTTTTCTTCTAGCCCATCCAACCGCTGGAGAATCGACGTTAAGGCATGCGATTCGGGCGCTGCGGATGAGGCTGGCGGCTCAACGCTAGGGGCGCCGCTTTCGATAGCTGTGGCTGGCGAGACCAGCACGGCGTCTTTGTGCTGAGCCGCATTATGGCTGCGTGCTTTACTCGCGGTTGTTTTTTTGCTCGACGACGTCCCTTTTGTAGTCGCAGATG
>CAZUFQ010000095.1:0-12836 GCA_964618735.1 uncultured Enterobacteriaceae bacterium | reverse complement strand
CACCGGGCTCAACAGTAAAGCCACATTCTACCGGGATAGTGATTGCAGCGGCGCTGGCGAGAGCGAAATGACTACCGAGCAATTTGACGTGGACATCTCGTTGCCCGGCAAGCAGAGACACTGAAAAAGACGTACCGGTGCGAGCAACATGAATATTTGTAACGCGATATTGATTGGCGGGACGCTCGCCGAACGTGACGACACGACAACGTGCTAGCCGATGCACAGCCTCCAGCAACGCATCGTGATCGCCATTGACCACCGCGACACCATCAGACGCCAGCGCCGCAATCAGTTCAGTTTCAGCTTCGATCACTCCGCTCAGGTCTTTCAACGTCTCGGTATGTTCTTCAGCAATGCTAGTAATGACACCCACAGTCGGGCGAGCAATCTGACACAGCGTAGCCAATTCCCCTGCCCCGCTCGTGCCGAGTTCGAGAATAAGGCATTCCACCCCGCGGTCCGCACGCAGTAGCGTCAGCGGCGCACCAATATGATTATTTAAGTTGCCTTGGGTGGCAAATGTTTTCTTTTGCGGCGCACTGACTTGCGCTAGCAATTCTTTGGTGGTGGTTTTGCCGTTACTACCAGCCACGCCAATAACGATGGCGTTCAGCTGATTTCTATACCATGCAGCCAGGTCTTGCAGCGCCACAAGAGGATCGGCAACGGCGATGCCAACAGCGTCTCCAGGCGGGTTTGAGACAATCTGAGGAGAAAAGAGAAAACCGCTGGCGCCTCGACGCACAGCTTCGGCCAGGTAGGCATGACCGTCAGTACGGCTGCCGGGCAGCGGCACGAACAGCGCGCCTGGCGTCACAGAGCGAGAATCGATCGTGACTGCAGTAAACTGTACGGCTGTATTGCCACAAGCCAATGAGCCGCCTGTAGCCTGACACACCTCGGAAACCGTGAGAGAGACTGGCATAGTCGAGCAAATTTATCCATGCTTGGCTGTTCCAGCAAGGGTGCACAAAAAAAGGCGAGATAAGAGCAGGGAGAGTACTACAAGTATGTCTACGGGGTGATGTGGAACTATTTTGCTTCTCTGTCTGACCTCGGCACATGAAAAAACACCCCTGAATCTATTCTCGCTCAATGAGTGCAAACGTTATATATTGGCCCGCATGAAACGCTACACAACTGCTCAAGCAAAGCAACAGTTCTCTCGTCTTCTTGACGCCGCAGAACAAGGTGAATCTGTTATCATAGAGCGTCGCGGGGTGCGTTTCCGCGTCCGAACGGAACGACAAGCCGCCCCAAAGAAAACTTCTCGTCTGCCTATGATTGAAATTGTGGATCCGGCAGTTGTCGCAGGCGACTGGACCTGGGATTGGAAAGCCGATGGGTTACAGTTTGTCTCGGTCAAACGAGGACGCCGTTGATTCTGCTTGATACGAATGCGCTTCTTTGGTTGCAAGGACGCCATAAACGCAGTCGTCCTTTGGCTCGCTGGGCAGGGCGTCTATACATTTCGCCAGCCAACCTGCTTGAAATCCAATTTTTGCTCGAAGCCCAGCGTATTCGCCTTCGTCCGGGAATCAGGATCGTTGATCTAGCGGAAGATCCACGGTGGGTTCTCGATGATCCTCCCGCAGCAGCGTGGTTTACAGCTGCACTCGAATTGACATGGACAAGAGATCCCTTTGATCGCCTGTTAACTGCACACAGTCAATACAGGGGATGGAAGTTAGCAACCGGGGACGGGGATTTGATTGAGCAGCTTGGTCCTGATGGTGTCCTCGAATTGTAAATATGGTCAGAGACTGTGATAGAGGAAAGCTGTGACACCCAAAGAACAGCTCGCAAGAATGATCGTGCAAACCCTGCGTCAGTACGGCTATGAAGCGTATCTGGCTGGCGGCTGTGTGCGCGACAAATTGCTTAGCGTCGAACCCAAAGATTTTGATGTGGCAACCAGCGCTCATGCGGAAGAAGTCCAACGTTTCTTTCCGCATACGATCCCGGTTGGAGCCCAGTTCGGCGTCGTTGTCGTTGTACACGGCGAGGAAACCTGTGAGGTAGCAACCTTTCGTTCAGACGGCCTATACCTGGACGGTCGCCATCCTGTTAGCGTGAGTTTCAGTAATGCTCGTGAAGACGCCGTGCGGCGGGACTTCACCATCAACGGTATGTTTTACGACCCAGAAACCGAGCAGGTGATCGACTACGTGGATGGCCAGTTGGACCTTGCCGCCGGCGTCATCCGCGCAATTGGTGACCCTCGCGCTCGTTTTGCTGAAGATCGCTTACGTATGTTGCGCGCCATACGTCTCGCCGCGCGGCTAGGGTTTACCATCGAAGCAGAAACCTTCGCGGCTATACAAGAGCTGGCTCCCACGATTGTGGATATTGCTTGGGAACGCATTGGCGATGAGATCATCAAGCTTCTGACCGAGCCCAGTTTTGATAAAGCCCCGCACCTTCCCTCCACACAACCGCAACCAAACGGGGCCCGACGCGCATTTGAGTTGATGTCCGCCTCCGGTTTGCTTCAGGTTATTTTGCCGGAAATTGCTGCTCTGCACGGAGTCGAGCAGTCTCCTGACTTTCATCCCGAAGGCGACGTGTTCGTCCACACCATGCTCTTGCTCGACAAGTTGCGCTGTCCGACAGAAACGCTCGCTCTTGGCGCGCTACTCCATGACGTGGCCAAGCCGCTGTGTCAGGAATACCAAGAGAAACGCATTACGTTTTACGGCCATTGTGAAAAAGGAGCGGAAATGGCGGTGGCGATCTGCCAGCGGCTGAAACGTTCGCGGACGACGTGGGAACGAGTGGAGTATCTGGTCAAGAATCATCTGCGTATTCTTAGTGCGCCGGATATGCGTCCGGCCACGCTCAAGCGTCTGTTGCGAGAAGAGGGGATTGATGAATTGCTTGCCTTAGCACGACTTGACGCCTTGTCTTCCAGCGGTGATCTTCGCCCTTATGAGTATTGTCAACAAAAACTAACGGAACTCAGTCCCGAGCAAATAGCGCCGCCGCGTCTGCTCTCCGGAAAAGATCTCATCGCTTTAGGATTGCCGCCAGGACCACGCTTCAAAACGATCCTCAATGCAATAGAAGAGAAGCAATTAGAGGGACAGTTGCACACGCGCGAGGAGGCCATCGCGTGGGTGGAACGTCAGATGCGCCAATACCATTCCTAAACCAAGCGCCGCGAGATTGGCGCCCTCACCAAAGCCCTCCTGCACACGACCGCGGCCGCGCGGCTTTTCTTGCCGCCGTATTCTCCCAACCTCAATCTCATTGAGCACGACTTCGCCACGCTCAAAAAATCCGGGAATACCGCGAGCAAAGAATACTAGACAACATCATCAAAATATATCAATCAGAAGAGGTTGGGCTATAGAACCTCAGGGAAGTCCCGATGAAAAAATGACAGACAAGCTGAGAAGAGAAGACCAGCTACATCGCGTTGTGGGGTAAAACTGCGACCTTTTCTCACCATAAAAATACTGAGGGAATTAGAGGAAACAGATGTATCAGCGGACCTGGCGACCCTCTCCTATGACTCGAAGAGGACTCGTACTTTTTGCAAGCTTTCTCTTTGCAGCGACAGTAGGCTGTCTTACTAACTCCAATCTAGTACACGCTCAGCAGAGCAGTGAAGATGGCTATCATGAGTATCTGTCCAAGTATGTGAGACCAACGGTCGTTCCATTCCCCGCAGACAACACTTACACGGAAGAACGTGCGAATCTGGGGAAAGCTCTCTTTTTTGACCCCCGGCTTTCGGGATCAGATTGGATTTCCTGTGCAAGTTGTCACAACCCTGCCCTTGCCTGGGGCGACGGGCTTCCCAAGGCCATTGGTCATGGCATGAAGGTATTAGGACGGCGCACCCCGACCATCCTCAACACCGCTTGGGCGGAAGCGCTCTTCTGGGATGGGCGTGCGAGTTCGTTGGAAGAACAAGCGCTTGGTCCTATTGCCGCTGCCGGAGAGATGAATTTAGCCCTTGATCAAATGGTCACAAAAATCAAGGCTGTTCCAGAATACCAAGAACTGTTTGCCAAGGCTTACCCAGCAGAACCAATCTCAGAGAAAATCGTGGCGAAAGCGATCGCGACCTTTGAACGCACGATCGTCTCGGGAGAGGCGCCGTTCGATCAGTGGATCAAGGGCGACGAGCACGCGATTTCCGAAGAGGCAAAACGGGGCTTCGTCCTTTTCAACACTACCGCCAATTGTGCCAAGTGCCATTCCGGTTGGCGCTTCACGGATGACAGCTTTCATGATGTCGGGCTGAGTGGAGAGGATCGAGGTCGGGGCGTCCACCTTAAGGATGTGGAGTCTGCTCAGTTTACTTTTAAGACTCCTACCCTACGCAATGTCGATCGCCGGGCGCCGTACATGCGAGATGGTTCCTTACCGACGCTTGAAGCAGTTATGGCGTTCTATAACGAAGGGGGAAAAGAACAACGCCCTAGCCTTTCCCCGGAGATGAAACTGTTACATCTTACCACGCAGGATCAGCACGACCTGGTCGCCTTCCTCAAAACACTGACCAGTATAGATCCTCTTGTCACTGTGCCAAATCTGCCTCGATAAACTCTGTCACAAAGGAAACACACGTATGCGTCACATAAGGTTGGTGATCAGTATCCTCATTTGCGCGTCAATGCTCAGTACGGTTCAGGCGGCAGAGCTTCATGTCTCCCAGAAAGGGAAAATCTTTGCCCCTGGAGAGATTACCATTCACACTGGAGACACCATCGTCTTTCAGAACGATGATGAGGTAACGCATCATGTGTTTTCCATGACAGACGGCATGAAATTTAACAGTAAGCCGCAGATTCCCGGAGGCTCCGAAACGATTCCTTTCACGACTGAGGGACGGGCTGAAGTACGCTGTGTCTTCCACCCAACCATGAGACTCACAGTAGTCGTCACAAAATAAGAGAATGGAGGAGGTATGAACGGGGAACCGATATGCGTAGTATTTCCTTAGCAACTAAACTGTTTCTTACACTCGTTCCTCTCCTGCTGCTGGGAATTGTCATAGGATTGGTGGCCAAACAAGGCCTGTCCGATAATGCCGAGGCGCTTACTCACACCAGAAAAGTAAAAGAGTTAGCCGCGCACTCGTTAATGTTGGTGCGCCTCCAAGACGACGCCACGAAAGTCATGTTGCTCGATTTGGGCAAAATGGCGGAAGCTTCGGTAAAGAAGATTCAGGCGTACGACGAAAATGTAGCAACCCTGGAAAAGATGCAAACCCTTTCCGACTCTCAGGAGCTACAGAATCTCATTAAACAATTGAGGACCCTCGACGAGCAGGAACTCCGTCCGTTGGACACCACTATCTTAGAAACGCTGGCGGAAGGGAAAGCCGAAGAAGCAAAGGACCTGTACTTCTCCCGCTATGAGCCTGCCTTGGGGCGCTATGAAACCCAAGTGCAACGCTTGGGAGAGGTAGCGGAGGCCGCATCGCTTACAGTTGCGGAGGGCGTCGCTCGTCATACGTTTCAGAAGACTCTACTTACATTAGGAGTCGGCATCCTTGTTGTCGCAATTTTGCTCACTGGCGTCGCACGGCAGGTGCGCTCGAAACTCAGCCAAGCAGTGAGTCTCTTAGAGGCAGTAGCTGCTGGGAACCTGGCGCAGGAACTCCACATCACTTCTGAAGACGAAGTCGGCCGCATGGCTGGCTCGTTGAACCAAGCTCTGCAGGTGCTGCGAAACGCCTTCCAAGCCATCGGGAATAATGCTCAAGTCTTGACCGGCTCATCTCATCGCTTGACCGCGATTAGTGAGCAACTGGCCGATCACGCCGAGGAAACTTCTACTCAAGCGAGCACAGTGTCAGATGCGGCCACGCAAGTAAGCCAGAATATCCAAACTGTGACGGCAGCCTCCGAAGAAATAGAGTCCTCCATCAAAGAGATTGCCAGGAATGTGAGCGAAGCCGCCCAGGTAGCCGCTCATGCAGTCACCGCAGCCAAAGCGACCAATGCCACCATAACAAAGCTGGGCGCGAGCAGCATCGAGATTGGCCATGTGGTGAAAATCATCACCGCCATTGCCGAACAAACTAATCTTCTTGCTCTCAACGCCACCATTGAAGCCGCACGGGCAGGAGAAGCCGGGAAAGGGTTTGTCGTGGTGGCGAATGAAGTCAAGCACCTCGCGAAGCGAACAGCAGTGGCCACCGAAGATATCGCCAGGAAGATCGGGACGATTCAGGCAGCGACTGAAGAGGCGACCGCAGCCACACAACAGATTACGACAGTAATCAATAAGATGGATGCTATCACCGCCACGGTCGCGAGCGCGGTGGAAGAACAGAGTGTCACGATCAATGAGATGAATCGGCATCTCCTAGAGGGGCATCAAGGTGTTCGTGATATTGCTTCTCACATCGGCGGGGTCGCGCAGACCGCACAAGGGACGGCAACCGGAGCTGTCGACACGCAAAGAGCAGCGCAAGAACTCACACTTCTAGCGGCAGAGTTCCAACGACTGCTTGGGCGCTTTACCTACGAAAGTGCGAACACGAGCGCGGCGAATCTCAACCTGGCGCAAACGATGAGACGGGATTTTTCTCACAGCAAGCCACATCTATCGACAACGTATGGAGCCGAATCGCCCCTTCCTGCTTAAGCCCTTCAGAAGCGCTGATAACCTATCCGAGAAGCAGCGCCACTATACTAACCGCTATAGAGATTGACATGGTCTGCTTCCCGACCCATATTTCTCCCTCTTCGCCACGGTGAATTGCAATTCGCTCTGACGAGCGCTCCTCAACGAGGGGGAAATATATGGGTAAAGTCATTCCATTAGCCACAAACGAACGTCCTATTTTAGTAGACACGCCAGCCTCCCAGACGCATGGGACAGCCGATGAGGAATTGTTAGATGCGTACTCCCGGGCAGTTGTTAATGCTGTTGAAAAAGTAAATCCCGCGATAGTCAGCATTGAAGTCTATGGTCCGTCTCCCACTCCGTCTGGCGCTGATTCGCAGCGCGCGCCGCGTCCGCACGGCCATGGGTCAGGTTTTCTTTTCACGCCGGACGGCTTCATTTTGACGAACAGCCATGTCGTGCATCAGGCACGTCGCATTGAAGTCGCCTTGACAGATGGGCGCCGTTTCCCTGCGGAGCTTGTGGGAGACGACCCGGACACGGATTTAGCTGTCGTCCGCATAGCAGGGACACAGTTAGTAGCCGCACAGCTGGGAGACTCCCAAGCGTTACGGGTGGGACAAGTGGTCATCGCCTTAGGCAATCCTTATGGGTTCCAATGTACGGTGACGGCCGGCGTCGTGAGCGCTCTAGGTCGCTCCTTACGATCACAATCCGGACGCTTGATTGATAATCTCATTCAAACTGACGCAGCGCTGAATCCGGGGAACTCGGGTGGTCCGTTAGTGACATCAAGGGGCGAAGTGGTTGGCGTCAACACAGCGGTCATTCTGCCTGCGCAAGGAATTTGCTTCGCTATCGCCGCGAGTACAGCACAATTTGTCGCCGGGCGACTCATCAAGGATGGTCGTATTCGGCGGAGCTACCTCGGCGTCGGTGGTCAAAATATTACTCTGCCTCGCCGTCTTGTTCGCTTTTACAACTTACCGGTTGAGAGAGGCGTGGTAGTAGTGTCAGTGGAGCCGAATAGTCCCGCTCACCAGGCAGGCGTGTATGAAGGCGATGTAATCATCGGTTACGGTGACCGTACAGTGGCGAGTATCGATGATTTACAGCGGCTGATGACTGAGGAACAGGTCGGTTCCTCTTCAACCCTTACGCTTATCCGGCGAGCGGAGAAGATCGAAGTTACGATCGTGCCTCAGGAATCACGATCGATGAAGAAATAAGATCTCCGCAAACAGCGATGGGCAGGCGCGGGAGCCTGCCCCTACGACGTGCGGTCCATGCTCTCATCACTGATCCCTATCTTGGCGCTTTATAAGAGCTGTAGTCGTAAGCGTCGCTTGCCATGCCCTACGGGTGAGTAGCATTTCGGTGAGGAACAGGCAAAATACGGGATAGTGGAACCATCTCAAGTGTCCCAAGACGTCCTTCTCGTATTGCAGGCTATTGGACTAGGCCTCGTACTGAGATTTGCCTACTGGCTAGTTTTCAAAGCTATAGCCTGGAAATCTCCTCTTGCCCGTGCTTTGACAGCCCACCTCCGGCCCTGGGGCTACGTGCTGGTCCCTGTGCTCACCCTGACTTGGCTCATCCATCAGCTTAACCGCTTCTCGCAGCTCCCACTCGGGTTACAGGAACGCTTCATTCCCATTGCTGACACCACTGTCCTCGTGGTGTTTTCAATTATCATCGTCGAGACGTGTAGCACTATTCTCTTTGACTATCTGCTTATTGTGCGCCAAAAAGCCGACGTGCCGCCTATCCTCCGGTCGCTTGCGCGCACCATTGTCTACGTTGGCGTCGGGCTCTTTCTCCTTCCGCGAGTGTTGATGTGGAGCGACATTGCGGGTCTGCTAACCAGTTCCGCCATCGTGTCCATTATCCTCGGCCTCGCCTTGCAAGAAACGTTAGGCAATCTCTTTGCCGGCATTGCTATGCAAATCGCGCGGCCGTATCTCACCGGACACTGGGTGAAGATGGGCTCCTACGAAGGCGTCGTGGAGCGTGCCGATTGGCGATCGATGACTTTGCGCACTTTGCGTGGCGACCAGGTTTCCTTCCCGCACAGTCTTGTCGCCAAAATGGAGATCCACAACTATTCGTTCCCCTCTCCACTGCACGCGTGTACGGTCGAAGTGGGGGTGCATTATGACCATCCGCCAGCAACGGTGAAAGCGTTGCTTGTCCGCTGTGCGAAGGAAACGCCTGGGGTGTTAACTGCTCCTACACCGGTGGCGTTGCTCCACGCTTATCAAGATTTCGCGATTCTTTATAACGTAATTTTTTGGATTGATGATTTTGGTCGCCACCGGCATATTGAGTCCGAGGTGCTGACCCGCATCTGGTATCAGTTCAAACGCGCGAAAATCCAGATTCCCTATCCGGTCCGAGAGATCCATGAGCGGAAAGAGGCGCCGCTGACCGATCCCATTGAAAGGGCGCTCACTCTTCTTCACAAAGTTGAATTTCTACAAATTCTGAATGATGCGCAGCGACACGAACTGGCCCGGCGGTTAGAGACCCAGCTCTTTACAGCAGGAGAGATTATTTGTCGCCAGGGAGATCCAGGCGACAAATTTTATATTATCAAAAGTGGAACCGTCGAAGTCACAGCCCATAACGAATATGGCCAGACCGCTGTGGTGCGGACCATGGGACCCGGCGACTTTTTTGGAGAAATTTCCCTCCTGACCGGCGAACCGCGGAGCGCCACGGTAACCGCACTAGAAGATGCGGAGATGCTCGTTATGAACAAAGAAGACATGCGCTGTATGCTAGGGAAGAATCGTGAGCTGGCTGCGCACGTCAGCGACGTCTTAGCGCGGCGGCAGGACTATCTCATCCAGCAATGGACCCAAAACGAGCAGTCAAATCATCAAGGGAACTCAAGCCAAGAGCACCACGTCGAGTCGCTACGGCAAGAACTCTTGGGTAAGATTGTTGCTTTTTTCTCGTATTAACGGCGGCAACGGAGAAACGTCGCAGTTATGCTGCTTGGTGTAATTTCTGCACCTGTTCATCTAGTGTTTGCAGCACCTCTTGAATTCCATCTACGGCGGCAGCCTCGAAAAGTGGCTCTCCACACTGTGGACATACCCAAGCCGGCACATCCTGCAAAACAAGCACGTACCCTTTGCGACTATCGGTAAACGTTGCTGTCCCACGGTGCAGCTTCGCTTGACAATGAAAACACTTCATAGACTATCCCTTCTCCTTCGCCGTCCGATTTCATCCCACTCGGCAGCATCAGGGAGGTAGGCAGTAATAATAGCAAGATACTCCTCTTTCGGTGAGCAGACCACGTGAACGATGCGCCCCCGCTGAGACTTCCCTGCGATTAAGCAACTATGGCCTCGCGCGTCTTCTGGATAATCTTCGATTACGTCCCCCCGAAGAACCACCTCTTGCACCTCGACGGTAGAGATCATCCGTTCCGGCTTGTTCATTTGCCGGATAGCGTGTGGAAGAAATAATAATTTCTTTGCCGCGGACTCTCTCACCCGATCCTGGATCATCTTCGCTACACACTTTCTATTTTGTCAGTGGGTTGCTACATCAATCGCTCAATGTCTCAATCACCCCATGACTCAATTTTTTAATGTCTCCCCCTCAATCGGCAACTCCAGACACGTCGCCCGATAGGGTTCGATATCACCAATATATTGCGCCCATTCAGCACGTGTCAGGTTGCGATTGGCACTTCTACATGCACGTTCGCGCAATAACTCAACTGCCTCAACTGCTGTAGTGAGATTCCACAACCTGATCGTTTTATCTACACTCCCCGAGGCTAGCCTCTGCCCATCCGGATTCCAGGCTACACTTCTTACCGGGCCGGTATGCCCTTCCAGCTTACGCAGCTGCCGTCCACTGCTCGCCTCCCACAGGATGACCGTTTGATCCTCGCCCCCCGACGCCAACGTCCTGCCATCGGGACTCCACGCTACACTCCTCACCCCACCACGATGCCCCGTCAGCGTGCGCAGCTGCGTCCCTTTGCTCACATCCCACAGAATGATCGTCTTGTCTCCACTCCCTGACGCCAAGATTTTGCTATCCAGATTCCAGGCTACGCTCCACACCAAGTCTGTATGCCCTACCAGCTTACGCAGCTGGGTCCCACTGCTCACATCCTTTACATCCCATAAGATAATGGTTTTGTCATTACTGCCCGAGGCCAAGGTCTGCCCATTCGGACTCCAAGCCACGCTGCTTACCAAGTCAGGATGCTCTTCCGGCTTAAGCAGCAGTTTCCCACTACTCACATCCTTCACATCCCTCACATCCCATAAGATAATGGTCTGGTCATCACTGCCCGAGGCCAAGGTCTGCCCATTCGGATTCCAGACCACGCTTCTTACCGAGCCGGTATGCCCCACCAGCTTACGCAGCTGCGTCCCACTGCTCACATCCTTCACATCCCTCACATCCCATAAGATAATGGTCTGGTCATCACTGCCCGAGGCCAGGATCTGCCCATCCTGATTCCATGCCACGCTGTTAACTCGAAACATAGATTGTAAGGAAATTGAAGGAATAGAATTGATCTTCAAAATATCAATCAGGCTTTTTGTTCCCTCAATCTCTGACTCATCGAGACGAGTTGCCTCCACACTCAGGAGCAAGGCTAAGTCACGACTACCGTCCAATACCTCTCGCGCCTGGGCGGCCAGTTTTCTTGCCGTTGCCGTGTGCGCTAGTTGTGTAGCTTTTTTAGCCTCCTCCTCAGCCCGCTGCCTTTCTTCTTGCGCCGTCTTTCCTGCAGCTTCGGCTTGGGCTTGTTGTTCCTGCGCAAACTGGGCTTGCTGTTCAGCTCGTTGTCCTTCCTCCTGCGCTGTCTTTTGCGCGGCTTCCGCCTTCATCCTTTGCTGCGACGCAAGGTATGCTGCCCAGAACGCCAACACCAGTAGAGCGACTAAACCGATAGAGAACCGCCGCAATCGCTTGGCGGCTCGTGTTTGCATCTCGACTTCGCGCTCGGCTTGTTCGCGCTTCTCCCGATCAATGCGTCGTCTTTCTTCTGCTTGCCTCTCTGTCTCATCTCGTAATCGCTGCTCTTCTGCCCTTCTTTCTAACTCAATAATCTCCTGCTGTTGTACGTGCCGGGTCCGCCAATCCAAGATGGCCGAAGCAAGCACGTCATGAAAAATTTCATAACGTTCATAGCGTAGTTCTATAGGCATTCCTGGCACCGGCCCCACCTGGCGCAAAATGCGCGCATCCCCGCGCGAGAGCTTTTCGAGCACGCTGGAAAGCGACGCCTCTTCGATCCCTGCTTCTCCGGCTAGATCGAGCACAGGATAAGCAACTTTGGTCCTTGAGCGCGTCACCAGATATTGGAATACGTGTGCAGCAAGGGCCTGCTCGTCTGTCGATAAGGCGCTCATGACGCCGTCAAGGTGTGTTTGGACAATCTCTGTGGCGCCGCCAAGGTGAGCAAGCGTCTCTTGTCTCAACACCTGCGAGCCAGCGGATTGCTCTTCCTGCCATAAACGCGTCATGACTAGTTGGAGATACGGCGTCTCGATCCGTGTTAGCGCTGGGGCAACCTCGACATTTTTTACCTCGCCCCGTCCAGTTTCGCCTACCTGCACCTGGCCTGTTCTGACCTGATCCAAGACCGTTTCTACTAGCGCGTCTTCAATAGTGACAGGAGACCCATCAGTCCCCTGCTGCTCGTTGTAAGCTGCGAGCGGCTTGCGGACCGCCTCTTCAGCCGCTGTACGACTGAGATGATCGAGGCGTAGATAATTCTCAAACAAGTTAGGGATGCGCCCTTTGAAGCGATCGAGTTGCGCCAACGCGTCCTCTCGAATGGCAATGAGAAAGTTGACGCGTAACTCGGGGTTATTGACAATGCGTGGAAACTCAACAGCAAACGTGCCCTCCCCGTCTTCCCGAGAATGATACAAAAAATACTCTTCAAACTGGTCAAGAATGATTAACAGGTCTCCGCCCAAACGTTCAGACCACTCCTTCAGGATAGAGTCGAGCGTTTGTCGCGGCGGTATAGGAATCTGGGTAGTAAGGTTTAAGGTTGAGGAAACTGCATCCTGAGTCGCGATTGTGAGCCCTAGGAGGGGGTCGTCACGCCAGGCGTTGAACACCACGACGGCGAACTCTGGCGTTCCCAGTTCTTCGCGATTTTGCTCCGCTACTTGCTGCAAACGATGGGTCACACCAGCATGGAGGACAGAACTCTTGCCCACGCCGCTCGCTCCATAAAGCAACGTCAACCG
>CAZUFQ010000094.1:0-12892 GCA_964618735.1 uncultured Enterobacteriaceae bacterium | reverse complement strand
ATCGGAGACACGCCGGAAGTTCTCCTCCACGCCCCCCTGTGTTCCCTGCCAACGGTCCGGTCCGCAGGCGTCAGTCCACAACTTATCCGCTTCGGGTGAGTCCCACGAGGGAACATGAATGCCATTGGTAACGGGCCCCAGTGGCACTTCCGCCTCGGGCAAGCGTGTGAAGAAGGGCTGGAAAATTTTCCGACTCACCTGACCGTGTAGACAACTGACACCGTTGATGGCGCCACTCCCGCGAACTGCCAAGTACGCCATGTTGAAGGGTTCGTTGGAGTCGTCTGGCTCAAGCCGCCCTAGAGCCATGAGCTGGGAAACACTAAGCCCGAGGGCTCGGGCAACGGGGCTCAGATACTGCTCTATCAGCGTGGGCGCGAAACGGTCGAAGCCGGCGGCGACAGGGGTATGGGTAGTAAACAGATTGCCGGCACGAGTAGTTGCAAGCGCCACGTCGAACGGTTGGCCGTAGTCCTCCATGAAAGACCGAGCTCGCTCTAATACAGCGAACGCGGCATGCCCTTCATTGAGATGACAGACCTCGGGTTCAATGCCCAGTGTCCGAAGCAAGCGCCAGCCACCGATGCCGAGCACAAGCTCCTGGGTCAGGCGCAGTTCCGGGCCACCGCCGTACAACTCACTGGCAATACTACGTTCGGCTGGCATATTCGCAGGATCATTGGTGTCCAAGAGATATAATTTTACCCGCCCAACCTGCGCCTGCCATGCACGCACCCACAATTTGTGACCCGCCAGCGCAATCTCTAAGCGCACCCATTCCCCAGTCTCATCTCGCACTGGCGTGATCGGCAACTGCATTGGGTCATTATGTGGGTAGAGGGCCCGCTGTGCTCCCTGCGCGTCTAGCACCTGGCAGAAGTAGCCTTGTTGGTACAGAAGGCCGACGCCAACCACTGGTACGCCGAGATCACTTGCCGCCTTGAGCTGGTCGCCGGCGACGTTTCCCAAGCCACCAGAATAGATAGGGAGAGCCTCGCTGAGCATGAACTCCATACTGAAATAGGCCACGGTCTTCAGCGGAGCTTCGCCATGAACGTGTTGAAACCACCCCTGCGCTTCCCTGTACTGATGTTGCGTGTGCAGCAGGGTCTCGACCTGTTGCCGAAAAGTCCGGTTCGCCGCCAACTCCTTCAATTTAGTGCGAGAAACGGTCTGAAGGACAACCCAGGGATTGTGGGTCACCGCCCACAGTTCCGGGTCAATCTGCCCCCATAACTCGTCGGCGGAATGGTTCCAGGACCAGCGTAAGTCGAGGGCAAGTTCAAACAGTTGCTCGATGCCATCAATATCCCGCGGCAGATAGTAGTGCGTTGTGCTCATCTGATGTGCTCCTTAAGTAGCACTCCGTGCGTGAGTAGGGCGAAGTTCAGACCGACGTAATGGCAATGACCAGTGCAGAGGTGTCAGAAGGCGTTGCCCACCAAGGTTGAGTTGGAGAGAACTTGGAGTCGCGGACAGTCAATGCCGGGGACTAGCAAGGCAGATGCTTATCCGGCTGTGTGTCAGCATTATGATGATCGCATGACAAGTCTGTTAAACTCAAAGTACTGTGTCAATTCAGTTGAGACCCCCTAGGTTAGACAGCCAGATTCTGTCGCAAAGTTTCTAGACCATACTAGCAGGTTGGAATACATAATAGACAAAACCACAATAGAGTGTAGATAACAAATTGTGATTATCAACTTTGCGACAAAACCGGTTCTTCGCCTCTTGCAAATCTTTCAGGTCAAACTCTTCAGTGAACCATTTATAAAAGCAACGTCACGCAAATGTTACCTGTCTAACACGCGGCTGTCATATCTCTTTGTCATACTTCCTCGTCTGGAAATGCTCTAAGGAGGTATCGCTATGCAGCCCGTATGTCATCAGGCACGAAGACAATGGCGGCAGTTCCGTGCTGCCTCCATCGCGATAGCAGTCATTCTCTCACTCTCATTTCTTACCGCCTACGGGCAGAATGCGAAAAACTTGAGACTCTCAAGAGAAGCGCAGTTGCTCGAAGGGGAAGAAGTCCCTACTGGACAAAAGATTACTCCGACTGCCGCTCCGGGAGCCGTGTTTCAACTCCTGCAGCCCGATCTTCCACCACCGAACGCAGACTATGCAGTTGGGCAGGCCGTTACTACTACTGTCAGTCCGGATGCCACAACCCTTCTGATCTTGACGAGCGGCTACAATTACAGCTCCGCTAATTCTAACGAGTTTGTATTTGTTTATGATATCACTACCACCACACCCGTGAAACGCCAGGTGTTGCCCTTGCCGTACACGTTCGACGGTATGACCTGGAACCCTAACGGTCGTGAATTCTACGTCTCTGGTGGGAGTAGCGACAACGTGCATGTGTTTACTCAGCAGAATGGGGCATGGGCAGAAGTGGACTCACCGATTGCGCTTGGACACAGCGACACCCCAGGGTGGCAAGTCGGACCAGTCACAGCCGGGCTGGCGACAAACGCGCGTGGTGATCGCTTGGTTATCGCGAACTTGATAAATGATTCGATTAGTATTGTCGATCTCAATACGCGCACGAAGATCGCCGAAGTCGACCTTCGTCCAGGGAAGATTAACCCACAACAATCTGGGGTGCCAGGGGGACAGTATCCATTCTGGGTGGTCGTCCAAGGCGACGAGAAAGCCTTCATCTCTAGCCAGCGAGACCGTGAAATTGTCGTCGTTGATCTCACTTCAGCAACGCCCACGGTCCTCCGACGCATTCCGGTAAAGGGCCAGCCCAATAAAATGTTGCTTAATAAATCCGGGACTCTGCTTTTTGCGGCAGTCGACAACAGCGACACGGTGGTAGTGATCGACACCGCCTCTCAGCAGGTGATCGAAGAAATTGCGACAATCCCACGGCAATTTCTCAACGGAAACCGTGTGCAGAACCTCAAAGGGCACAATCCCAATAGTCTGGCTTTAGCTCCTGACGAGCGGACGCTATATGTGACGAACGGAGGGACGAATAACGTCTCGGTGATCGAGCTTGCTGACCGCGAGCAAAGATCTCAAGAAAGGAAGGGCCTATCCAACGGCAAGCTAGGGAAAGAGGACAAAGCAGGCGACCAAAACACGAAAGCGCAGAGCAGTAACAAAAGTCGCACGGCTGGCCTTATTCCTACAGGATGGTACCCTCACTCAGTAAGTCTGAATCGTGATGGCTCACTCTTATACGTTGTCAATGGCAAGAGTAACCCGGGACCAAACCCTGGCCTCTATGCGAATGGCGATTACAATCAATACAATGGCGACCAGTATGTTCTTCAACTCACGAAGGCCGGGTTCTTAACCGTACCAGTCCCAACAATGAGTGAGTTATCAGAGTTAACCAGTCAAGTGGCGAAAAACAATCGCTTCTCCCATTCCAGCCGAGAGAACAACCAATTAGCAGTGATACGAGGATTGCGGCATACTATTCAACACATCATTTATGTCGTCAAAGAGAATCGCACCTACGACCAGGTGCTCGGTGATTTGGAGAAAGGCAACGGCGATCCATCGATTATCATGTTCGGTGAACCTATTACCCCCAATCATCATCAACTCGCGCGTCAGTTTGTGACCCTCGATAACTTCTATCAAAGCGGCGCCGTGAGCGCGGATGGCTGGAACTGGGCGGTCGCAGCACGAACGACTGACTTCACGGAGAAGACCGTCCCCGTGAACTATGGAGGTCGCGGTTTCAGCTATGAATGGCAGGGACAAAATCGTAACCTCAATACAGCCCAAGGTACGGTTGCTGCTCGTCTCGCAGCGAACCCACTCGTGCCGACGGATCCAGATATTCTCCCTGGCACAGCAGACATTGCGGCCCCAGACAGTTCAGATGGGGACGAAGGTGCAGGCTACCTGTGGGATGCGGCACTGCGGGCGCGATTGAGCATTCGCCATTACGGGCAGTTCACGGATTGGAATCTCTATTATTCGCCGCCACCAGCCTTTATTCCCTTGTCGCGGACGCCATTTGCGGATGGCATCATTCAAGCGTACGCAACCAAGGCTAGCCTGCAACCTCACACTGATGTCTATTATCGCGGCTTTGATATGAAGCTACCCGACTATTGGCTGTTCAAAGAATGGGAACGCGAATTTGACGGCTACGTCAAGAATCGTAATCTCCCAAACTTATCATTTGTGGCCTTACCGCATGATCATTTCGGCGACTTTGGCGACGCCATCGACGGCGTCAATACGCCCGAGACCCAGATCGCTGACAACGACTATGCCCTCGGCCTGCTCATCGAAAAAGTCGCGGACAGCCCCTACAAAGACAACACGCTGATCTTTGTGACAGAGGATGACGCGCAAGATGGGCCAGACCATGTCGACGCCCACCGGACCCTTGGCTATGTCATCGGTCCCTATGTCAAACAAAAGGCGTTGGTGTCAACTCGTTATACAACGGTCAACATGATACGCACCATTGGTGATATTCTCAGGATGAAACCGTTGGGATTGTATGACGGTCTGGCTGAGCCCATGACTGAGGTGTTTGATCTCAAGCAGAAAGATTGGACCTACACCGCTCGGGTGCCAGAGGTCTTACGCACTACTGCTCTGCCACTACCGCAAGGCAACGCGCGCAATAGCTTGCCACAGAAGGAAGAGCGAAGAGCGCAAGCCCAACCGCAGCACCCAGCGGCGTATTGGATAGAGCAGACGAAAGGATTGGACTTCGGAAACCGGGACCATCTCGATAGCGAACGGTTTAATCGTATTTTGTGGGTCGGAATCAAAGGAGAAGACGCGCCATATCCAACCGAGCGCCATGGGCGTAACCTCTCGCTCAATCGCTCGGCCCTGCTGAAAGTCTTCTAATGCCACGACCACGATGGAGCTGTGCCTCACGCGCAGCTCCTCAGTCGGAACACCGCAAACAAAGGAAACTGACAATGAACCATGCATCTTTGGGGTATCAACGCGATTCCGGGCAAAATGGCTTCCGTCGAGCCCTAAGTCTACCTAGTGGACGTGCCCCAGCGCATCGATATCCATCCGGCGCTCGATATCCATCTCCTGACCCTATGTCTGTGGAAGCGGCACTTCGCCGACAATCCCTTACGTTTGGACCTCGATCGCCTGCGTCAATAACGCCAAAGAATTACCGCTTACTGAATCCTTACGTAGCAAAGATGAGGAATTGGCGTGTCCAAGGTGGAGGGGATGAAGCGACGACGCTTAGCAGCTGGATTGTCGGAACGCCCATAGACAAGACGTAGGCGCGCTCTGGCGCAGGGCCGGTTGCCTCTGTCGTGTGTATCTCAGGTTTCTCAACGAAAAGGGGATCACTGTATGCCACGTATCTTTACAGCCATGACCTGGAATGTCGAGAACCTCTTTCCCCCAGGTTATCCTCTCAGCCCACAGCATGTCGTTACCCAGGCGGAATACGAGGCCAAGCTTGACTATGTGGCGCAGATGATTGAGACTCTAGCGCCCGATGTGCTGGCCTTGCAAGAAATCGGCGGTCGGTCGGAGGCGGACACCCAAGCCTTTGCGGATCTGCAGGAACGGGTCCACGCCCAGTATTTCTTTGGTGTGCTGTCAAGTCACCCGGACGGACGAGGCATTCGCGTCGCCTTTCTGTCGCGCCTCCCGCTCCACCACACTCAGGAGATCGTGCAGTTTGCGCCCGGCGAGTTGTCCCAAGTCCCGGACTGGAATCCCGCGCCCCCAATTACCCGGATGGGACGCGGAGCCTTGTGCATTGAGGTCGAACCTTCCCCAGGCGTGCGGATCCGACTGCTCACCCTGCACTTGAAGTCCAAGCTCATCAGCTATCCGCGTGCAAGGGGTGAGAGTAGTTTTAGTCCCCGGGATGAGCATGAGCGCACGATCGGGGAAGGGTTAGCGTTGCTGCGCCGCACGGCGGAAGCCGTGGCAGTGAGATTTTACCTCAATGGAGTCATGACGACCCCTGACTCGCCCCACACTATCGTCCTGGGGGACTTCAATGATGAGCCGCGCGCCGCCACCTCGCAGCTTGTGCTCGGACCGGCCGATGCCGATGCCACCAGTGCCGATAAGTTGGACCCGGTGCGGCTCTATAACCTCGTCGATGCCATTCCCCGGCGTGGTGGGGAAGCCCAGGACAAGCGCTTCTTACCAGAGCAAGAACGCGTTTCGCGCCTCTATCAGGGACACCGGGAACTGATCGACCACATTCTCGTCAGCAAAGGACTGCTGGGTCAGACGGCAGACCTGAAGCAGGATCGCTGGCAGGTGCAGGAAGTCCGAAGCGTTGTAGAAAACATTCAAGGCCAGAGCGTTGACGATAATCCGGCAGGGCGCGTGAACAAAGATCATCCTGACCATGCGCCCGTGTACGCCCGGTTTATGCTTGAGGATTGAAAAGCAAAAGGGGCTTTATCGCACACTTATTCAACCACACTCTTTGTTGGAATAGATAGCAGGCAAAACTGCATCTTCTTGCGGCGAACACCATGTGACACTCGACTGTGCGACAGGGCCGCAAGTAGATCATTGAACTCCTCGCTTCCACAATAAAGAGAAGTCCGGTTGGACGGCAATCGAGGAACTGCCTATGGACACGATCGATCAGTATCGGACTGCCATTGTCCTCCAAGGGGGAGGCGCGCTGGGTGCCTACGAATACGGGGTCCTCAAGGCGCTCTACCACACCCGGCCCCGCTTTACCCCGGCGGTTGTCACCGGGATCTCGATCGGCGCCATTAATGCCGCCGTGCTGGTCGGGGCCAAGGAGGATCCTATTTGCATGCTCGATGCCGTCTGGCGACAGCGCTTTACCGCGCTGCAGTCGTTACCCCGGCCGGTCAAGGCCCTCTCTGAGTCTCTCCTCCCACCGGAAGTGCAACAATACCTCTCAGTCTGGGGAAACGCGGGCATGTATCAGCTGCGCCCCGAGTTTCTCTGTGCGCCGCTGCTGGCTCCGAGTATCTACACGCTGGCTCCGCTGCGGCAAACTCTGGAAGAAGTGGTGGATCTGCAGAAATTGAACCGCCCTGCTGAGACCCGGCTGGCCGTGTGCGCCTTGAACGTCGCGACGGGGGAGTTCAAGACGTTTGATAATCAGAGTGGCTTAGCGTTTGAGCACATACTGGCGAGTGGGAGCCTGCCGCCGAGCTTCCCCATGACGACGATCGACGCCCAGCATTATTGGGATGGAGGCTTAGTGACCAACACGCCGCTGAGTTTGGCGATCAACTATTTGGAAGCCCTGGAGGGAGGTGATCCGCAGGTGCGCCGGGAGCTCATTGTGGTGGAGCTCTTTCCAATGCAGGCCCCGCTCCCACAGACGCTGGGAGAGGTGATCAATCGCGCCGCGCAACTCGCGTTCACCAGCAAATTGACGCTCGACCAACAGCTGTTTGCTAAGTTCAATGACTTCGTGGATCTGGTCCAGAGGATCGATCAGCTCCTTCAAGCGCTCCCCACCGCCGAGGCGGAGCAAATACGCCAGCATCCCGGCTATGTCGAATTGGTCCGGCATCGGAAGATTGATGCGTTGACCGTGATTACTTTCCGCGCGGACGCGCGGCTGGCGCTCGCCAGCGATTTCTCGAAAGCGAGCATTGAGGCGCGGATCGAAGCCGGGTATCGGGATGCCATCGAGCAGCAGATTGGGGAGCCGACCCCGACTGCGGAAGCGGTTGCGCGCATCCGGTCCTCAATGGCTAAAGCCTAGACTTGATTCCTTTGTGCAAGCACCATTTGTCTACATGGCAAGGCAACAGGAGAATCAACCTCCAAAGGATGACTGTGATGAGAGCTGCTGATCGAGTAGCAGCAGCGCTTGGTAAAACTCATGGGCTGACACGCGAAAGCGGCGCAGGACGCGCTTGGCATCAATGAGATCTTGCGGATACTGCCGTAAGTAGTTTGTTACGCTGCGAATGATGATCGCTCTGGGATGGTCTTCCTGATGGACCGGCAATGCTTCATCCATAATCTGCCCCCGCCGTATGTAATGCCATGGAAAATAGAGTAGAGAGAAAAAGACCGCAGAATGTTCTCGAGATGGAGATTCCTTATAAGAGAGGAAATTGTTCGTGACTAAATCATTTCATACGACAACATCCCAGGCAAGCGCACCTGCAACTGTCTCTAAGGAAATACTGATGATGCTTCCAACTAATGCTCTATCTGAAGCAGGTCACACAAAAGGTGTGATTTATTGGTCCGTTCGGAACGAAGGTTTACTTGACAACGCGATTCCCGACAATGATTCAAGAGCAAAGTTGCTTTCCGCCATGAAGGAGTCGTGACACTACTCAAGGCAGGGAGGTAACCATACTCATACAGGAAAGAGTAAGTGGTCCGGACATGTTGCTCAAGCTCTATCTGGCGATTGATGACCTGCTACTGCAGGTGCAGCGAGGCCTGGTCCCTAAGTCTTTTGCACTCGGAACGGGCAAACCCCGGCCGGTCGATCGCGACCAGGTGGCTCGTTTCCGCCAGACGCGACCATATTGCTTCGTAGGCGAAGATGCTCTCGGTCCACGGACTGAGCAACAGAGCGTCTGAGTTTCCCGGATCGCTGTCCACGAACCGAATACACGCCATCGATGCTGCGAAAAGTCGGCTTCGCGGCGATCTCACTCAGAAGTTGGTTTCGGTGGTGCATCGTCATGACACGTTCTCCTCTAGAAGTCTGCTTACGAGTTCAATGATCTGTGCAGGACGGACGCGAATCTATTGGACGAAGGTATCGGGTAGCGCGTTCGACGACAGCACCGCAAATCGATCCCAAGGTCTGATGGACGATTGCGCGTTTCGCGAGCATCCTTGACCGCGATACGTTGGGACACCAGCCACTCCTCTTAGAAGTTAAACGCTGGAAGTGAAGCAACTGTGACACGCCGATAACAGGAAAATTTCAGTATCGCGAAAAGATACTGTCGGACACCATCGCCCCGGCTACGTCGAATGGTGAACTACGTCGGAGAGTCCACTTTGTAGATTATTTCTCACTTTAAATTAGACTCCCTGCCAGTGTCTGGCACTGCTCTCTAGTGAGATTCCGTCTCGCTTCTTAAGCATCGCAGCAGTCATCGTTTGCGCCTCCCTGCCTCGTTCCGGCAAGGCGAAACCGTCTTATCAGCAACGTGTCACCCGCGCGCAACAGGCGAAAACAGCCGTGCAATTGAGCTTGTTCCAATGGGTTCAAGCGACCCCCTGCCCACGCCGCACAAGACGCCTGCACGTCACCCCCGTCGGCAGAGCGACTCTACGTCGAGACGCTCTAACGCGCAAGCAGGCCACCCGCTCCGGAATTGAAGAAAATCGTCACTCCTGTCGTCTTTATTGTTCCCCCTTAGCAGGGAACATGCCGAAAACCTCACAGGAAGGAGAACACATGATGCAATGGCAAGAATTCAAACGGATCGTCGAAGAAGAGCTGGGGATCACCAACGAGACGGAGGTGTGGAAGATCGACGTCAACCTGCCGGTGGCAAGCGAGTTCTTGTACGTCGAGCGGGATACGCTCTTAGGCACCTCGATCACCGCGGAGGAGCTTCGTCACGCAACGCCTGAGCCGGTGGGCAAGCGGAAGAAAAGCCTGGAGCAGCCAGCTCCCCTCCTTTCCTCATGAATGGATACCCCGACTGTCGGCCCTGTCTCGCCTACGTCCGGGGTGAGGCTTGGTGAGGGGGTTCCGGTGCAATTCGCAGAATGCAGAGCAGGAAGCACCTCATTAATATGCTGCTCACACGGCCAACACGGCCTCCCATACTTGCGGTGTCCGTGCATGCGGAGCACAGATAGCCGAGAGGGCAAATTGCTTTTTCTTGATCTGATGGACAAATTCTATACCCGCGAGGGTAACCGCTGCCTAAGCGAAGCGCTGAAAACCGAGCAGGAGCCTCACTCTTTGTTTGATTCTGCGGTGATCCTGTTCAAGCACGTTGTTTACGTATTTACTCCATCACCTAGAACACAAACTCGCGTATAAGAAGCGCACAGAAATAGTAGTGGAGATGGTGGCCCAACTAGAAGAGGAAGGGAGATTTCCGCAAGCCGACTATGCCTTTGATAATGGGGTACTCACGCCAGAGTTGACGCGCGAGATTGAGAACAAAGGCAAACATTGGGTGACTGAGGCCTCCTTCACCTGAAGGTCTTGTCATTACCCAAATTGCTGTAGTCTCTGAGCGAGGCGCACTCCTTCAACTAAGGTTTGTAATGTGTGCATGCCGCGCCATAAGGCTTGCCACCCCGGCATTCCATCCGCTTGGCGGTTGAGGTGTCCCCCCAGCCGACCAACGGCCAATGCCACCTCTTTCACCGTGCGCAGTGTCCGTCTCGCTTTGAGCTGTAGGACTTCCAGCTCTAGCGGTGCCAAGCCCGCCTCTGCAGCGGCCGCCTCAGGTTCCACCCGAACGCGTTCGCGGAGGTCGAGCAACCGCAAGGCCACCACGCTCATAATGGCAATGGCCGCCATCAGCCCTGCGGCTGTTTCGAGCTGTAAACGCTCGGCCCCCAGGCCACTCTTGACCGTTTTGTGATACTCTTCAATAATCCAGCGTGTCGCGTATTGCAGCATGCACGTCAGCGCCTCTGCCCAAGTGTTCACCGGGTGGTCACAGAGGAGGATCCACTCTAGGGGCGCGACGTCCCCGGGGGCGTCCACTTCCCAGACGCGCACGACGGTACAAACAATCGGAGGATTGCTGCCCTGTTTGCGCCCAGGGCGTCGCGGAGCGCAGAGACAGACTTGAGCGGCTCCTATCTGCAGTCGTGCTCGACGCGCGGGCCGCTGGGGGCGACTGCGTAATACCAAGGTGCACTCTCCTAAGGCGGCCACTGCCCGTGCGGTAGGAAACAGCTGCCCGTTCTTCTGGCCAGTGGCGGGCTCCACTAACGCTCGATCTTGGGCAGCGCGCACGATAAACCCATAGCCGAACTCCCCACATGCCTGCAGATGCTCGTAAATGTCAGCTCCACGATCACAGACCCGCACCCACCGCACTGCCGGATTGTCTGGCGCGAGCCCAAGCCGCTGGCTGGCGCGCTCCCAGACTTGCGATTCCCGCTCCCGCCGCTTTCGCTTCAGCGATTGGGCCCCGCGGGCCTCCACAGGGTGCGGCCCCCGTACATGATATTGCTGGTCACACACCCCAAGCACCTCCACGGCTGGCCGGTGGCTCTCCACGCTGGTCTCACTGGCCGGTGGCCAGCGGACCCCCAGCACGGTGTGCAGCTGAAACCCCTGCTGGCCCTCTCCTCCATTGCCTACTGGCCCAAGACCAGCGATGGGTTGCTTGCCACTCCACCCCATGTCCGTCGTATCTTCTACTAACCGATAGACCCCGGGGCGGTGGAGTTCTCTCTTCACCTCCTCGCGATGCCCAACCTGGAGATTGTCGAGGGTCGCCTCCTCATGCCGCAAGAACGTGTAGGTCGCCTTGACGTCGTAGGCTGTGGCACGAAGCTGTGGAATACTCTGCCCGGGGTTCGCGGCCATCGCTGCCGCAATCTTTCTGACCCGCTGACCGCGGCGGACATCAGATACCTGTACTGTGGCAAATTGCTGCTCGGCCCACGTTTGTGGATGGCCTTGGTGCGTTATCCCTGCCATTCGTTTCCCTCTCTTGCTTCCCTATCCTCTCTAGTCTTGGCTTGATCCTCTGTACCAGTCAAGTTTTGGGTAATGACAAGACCTGAAGGTGAAGGGTTCGCCGTCGCCTGAAGGCGACTAAAGTCCTCGTCGGGAATGCAGACCATGTTACTCACTAATCTTGAACCGTTCGTCGTCCTGGGGCTCAGCATCTTGGTTACGAATATACTCGGCAATCATCTCATCGGTGACGTTACCACTGGAACAGATGAAGTACCCGCGCGCCCACAGATGCTGGCCCCAGAACTCCTGGCGCACCTTGCGCCGGTCGCTCAACAGCTGATGGGAAGTTTTGCCTTTAATAACCTGCATCACCCGACTCGGAGCCAAGTGCGGCGGTACGCTCAGCAGCAGGTGCACGTGGTCAGGACGGACGTGCCCGGCCAGCATTTCAATGTCATTGCCCCGACAGATTTGCCGGATCAAGTCTCGCACCTCCAAGGCAATCTCGCCGCGCAAGACCGGCTTGCGGTACTTGGTAGTGAAGACGAAATGGTAGGGCAACTCATAAACAGTGTGAGCGGCTCGACGGTAGGTACGCATGCCTCCCATCGTACCGCAAGCCTCCTCAAGGCGTCACCTGAAGGTGAGGGCTTCCGCCCTCCCAGAACGAGACAGTGAAGTGGAGAGTTCGCGCCATATTCTCCGGACCGACAAGTGGCGACGAGTTGATGAGGTGGCGACGGAATTACGGCAGAGGCATTCCGAGGGTTTTCGCAAAGTCTCGGTCCGGTGTCGCAATGGGGAGAGCAAAGAGTATTGGGCCTTCTCCAAAAGTGTCCGGCTCAAGCGGTACGGCCGGAAACGGATTGCCATCGTGCATGAACGGAGCGATCTGACAGACAAGCCCCGTTTTTTCGTGACTGATGCCCTGTATTGGGAGAGTGAGCGGATGATTGAGACCTGGAGTTTTCGCTGGGCAGCCGAAGTGTTTCACGCGTTCAGCAAACAAGGGACAACGCGATTCCCGGCAAAGGTTGAAGAGCAGCGGACCACAGGGGTATGAACAGTTATGCAAAAACAGCTCATGCCCTGGAGGGTCCGATGCTCATCCAAGATCCGATGCTCATCCAAGAGAAGATAAGCGGTCCAGAGACGTTGCTCAAGCTCTACGTCCTGGTCGATGACCTGCTCTTGCAGGTAGAGCGGGGGCTGAGCCCGCAACATCTTCCCCGAGATCCCCGCGGCGGGCATCCCGAGCTCAGCGCTGCAGAAGTGGTAACCATGCTGGTCTGGGGCGCGTGGCGAGGATTGAGCGATAAAGCGAAGTTG
>CAZUFQ010000093.1:0-13021 GCA_964618735.1 uncultured Enterobacteriaceae bacterium | reverse complement strand
GCGTGTTTGATCCTGATTTCGAGCAAGCGCGACAAGAGTTCCAGGCTCTCCTCAGAACCCTAGAGTGGCAGGAAGAAATACGGGATGGGTAAGGAGCAAAGGCGTTGCCGACAATAGAATATTTTGTAAACTTTATCGACAATCACACGAGCGAGCAAACTCTACCGTCAACTATAGGGAAAACACACCAAGATGTTGGTGCATAACGTCTACATTTTCTCCTCTCCCTTGAGGGGAGAGGATACAGGAGAGGGTGCCGAAGGCAGGTTTTCCCCTCACCCTAGCCCTCTCCCCCAAGGGGCGAGGGGACCGAAAGCTGATCTTCCTTATCCACCTGCCATTCCAGATCTTGCTGGAGCGTTTCTATAGGTGCAGCTCAATACGTTCTAGCGTTCTAACGTCTAACCTAACAAGCTGTATTTTTTAAGGAGGTTCACCTATGGGCCAAGTATCACAAACTCTACCGGAAGCCGTCCGAGATTTCATCACGCCAACGAGCAAAAAAATGCTCATCGGCGGAAAGTGGGTTGACGCCGCCTCAGGAAAGACGTTCGCTACTGTCAACCCAGCGACCGCGGAAACCCTTGCTATGGTGGCGGAAGGCGATGCAGAGGACGTCAATCGCGCGGTTGAAGTTGCTCGTAAAGCCTTTGATAGCGGACCGTGGCCGCACCTCAAGCCGTCAGAACGCACCAAAGTGTTGCTGCGCATTGCCGATTTGCTTGAGAAGCATGCTGATGAGTTCGCTCAGTTAGAAACTTTGGACAACGGAAAGACGATCTTTGAGTCTCGCAATGTCGATGTCCCTGGTGCGGTGGACACGTTCCGATACTACGCCGGTTGGCCGACGAAAATTTTCGGTGAGACGAATCCGTCTGATCCGAGCTTCTTCAATTACACGCTGCGCGAACCGGTGGGCGTCTGCGGCCAAATCATTCCCTGGAACTTCCCTCTACTGATGGCGGCCTGGAAGTTAGGACCCGCGCTCGCTTGCGGCAATACTATCGTGCTGAAGCCTGCCGAGCAGACACCCCTGAGCGCCCTCCGTCTAGGAGAAATACTGCTCGAAGCGGGAGTTCCTGAAGGCGTTGTCAACATTGTTCCCGGCTTCGGACCCACGGCGGGGGCGGCGCTCGCCAATCATCCTCAAGTTGATAAAGTTGCCTTTACCGGATCAACTGAAGTGGGGAAAGAGATTCTCAAGGCTTCGGCTGGCAATCTGAAACGGGTCTCTCTTGAGCTGGGCGGAAAGGCTCCCAACATCGTCTTTGTCGACGCCAACCAGAATGACGCCGTAGCCGGCGCGTTCATGGGGATTTTCTTTAATCAGGGGCAAGTCTGCTGCGCCGGGTCGCGCCTCTTCGTCGAACAGAAGATCTATGATCAATTCACCGATGCGTTGGCTTCTTCCGCTGGCTCTTTGAAACAAGGTCCGGGGCTAGACAAGGATTCTCGCATCGGACCTCTAGTCTCACAGGAGCAGTTTGAACGGGTGCTTGGCTACATCGACATCGGCAAGAAAGAAGGCGTGCAGGTTAAAACTGGGGGGGAACGGAATAAAGAATTGGGGAAGGGTTATTTCGTCAAACCCACCGTGCTTACCAATGTCAACAATTCTATGCGCGTCGCCCAAGAAGAAATTTTCGGCCCGGTAGTGTCGGCGATCCCGTTCAAAGATGAAGACGATGTCATCCGCCAGGCGAACCAAACGATCTACGGTTTGTCTGCTGGCGTATGGACGACAGACGTTTCCAAGGCGCACCGGTTGGCTCGCTCCCTGCGGGCAGGGACAGTGTGGATAAATTGTTACAATCAACTCGACCCGATCTCCCCGTTTGGCGGCTACAAGCAGAGCGGCTTTGGCCGTGAACTAGGGGTCCACTCACTCGAGCTGTACACGCAGATTAAGAGCGTGTGGCTGCGCGTGTAAGGTTTGTAGGGGCGCGGTGCACCGCGCCCCTACACGGGCCCTCGCTGCCTCTACCCGGGTGTATGACCAATTCTTGGTAAAAGTATGTCCGGTGTGCCGTGGATTCCGGCCTTGCCCGGAATGACGAGCGAGGCAGAGTCGTCATTCCGGGCAAGGCCGCAGGCCGCGACCCGGAATCCAGGATTTGGCTATGCCTCCCCTACCTTCCGTGCTTAGCGCCGCTTGAAAAAATCTGCTACAGTTCGCTCATCTTGTGTATGAGGAGGCGTGGGTGTGAGCCGTCACCCGCTTGAAACCTATCTGCATGAACTGCGAGAGATCCGCTCTTCCGGCGCGGCGGTTAAGGAAATCTCGTACTATGGTCCGCTGGCGAATCTCTTCAACGAAATTGGCCGAACTCTCAAGCCGAGGGTTCGTTGTATCCTTACTCTGAAGAACCAGGGCGCTGGCCTGCCTGACGGTGGGTTTTTCACCAATGATCAGTTTCAGCGAGTCTCTGAAGCGGAGCCACTGTCCGGTCAAATCCCTGCCCGTGGTGCTATCGAGGTCAAAAGCACCACCGAGGACGTCAGGCGTATTGCTTACGGCGACCAAGTTGCTCGGTATTTGCAACGGTATCGCCAGGTGTTGGTGACCAATTATCGCGACTTCATCCTTGTCGGTTACGACGACGAGGGTCAGCCGGCATTGTTGGAAACGTATCGTCTCGCCGACAGTGAGTCGGCTTTTTGGGCCGCGGCCGTTCAACCCCAAAAATTATCGGCAATACATGGCGACCGTTTTGCTGACTACCTGCAACGCGCCATGCTCCATGCCGCTCCGTTGGCCGCCCCCGGCGATGTCGCTTGGTTTCTCGCCTCATACGCGCGTGACGCCAAGGCTCGGATAGAAGAAACCGATCTGCCTGCCTTGGACACGATTCGTACCGCGTTGGAGGAAGCTCTAGGCATCACGTTTGAGGGCAAGCGAGGCTCGCATTTCTTCCTGTCTACTCTCGTGCAAACCCTTTTCTATGGAGTGTTCTCCGCTTGGGTGTTGTTGAGTAAACAACATCCGCCCGGCAACCGGAAAGCTCGCTTTGATTGGCGTACGTCGGCGCACTACTTGCGGGTGCCTATTTTGCGGAAGCTGTTTTATGAAGCCGCCGATCCTGGTCAGTTGGATGCGCTTCATCTCTCCGAAGTGCTGGACTGGGCCGGCGCGGCGTTGAACCGGGTGGACCGTGCGGCCTTCTTCGCTGCCTTCGCGGAAGACCATGCCGTGCAGTATTTCTACGAGCCGTTTCTTGAAGCGTTCGATCCCGTGTTGCGGAAAGAATTGGGCGTCTGGTACACCCCGACCGAGATCGTGCGATACATGGTCGCTCGAGTTGACGCCGTCCTGCGCGAGGAACTCCAACTCCCCGATGGTCTGGCCGATCCGTGCGTGTATGTGCTTGACCCGTGCTGTGGCACGGGCGCGTATCTGGTGGAAGTCCTCAGACGCGTCGCGACAACGTTACAAGAAAAAGGTGGAGACGCCTTGCTGGCGCACGACCTCAAACGCGCGGCGATGGAGCGGGTCTTTGGTTTCGAGTTGTTGCCAGCGCCGTTTGTGGTGGCCCATCTCCAATTGGGTCTGTTATTGCAAAGCCTTGAAGCACCTTTGTCTGACAAGAAGAACGAGCGCGTCGGTGTCTATCTGACCAACGCTCTCAGCGGCTGGGAGCCGCCCAAGGGTCCGAAGCAACAACTCCTGTTCCGTGAATTGGAAGAGGAACGCGACGCCGCCGAACACGTCAAGCACGATGTGCCGATTTTGGTGATTCTCGGCAATCCGCCGTACAATGGCTTTGCCGGAGTCGCGGTCAAGGAAGAGCGCGACCTCTCGAATGCCTACCGCACCACCAAACGCGCGCCAGCCCCACAAGGGCAAGGTTTGAACGATCTGTATATCCGTTTCTTCCGCATGGCCGAACGCCGCATCGTTGAGAAAACCGGCAAGGGCGTGGTGTGTTTCATCTCTAACTATTCCTGGCTCGATGGATTGTCATTCACCGGCATGCGCGAGCGCTATCTGGACGCCTTCGATCATATGTGGATCGATTGCTTGAACGGCGACAAGTACAAAACCGGCAAACTGACGCCGGAAGGTGAACCTGATCCTAGCGTGTTTTCCACGGAGTTTAACCCTGAGGGTATTCAGGTCGGAACGGCGATTGCTTTACTCGTTCACAAAGAACAATCGACAGGCACAGAACCGGTGCGATTCCAGCATTTGTGGGGAAAGACCAAACGCACGCAACTTTTAGAGACGGCAAATCAGGATGGGAAAAGTTTATATCAGCAACTCAATCCGGCCGTTGAGTTAGGGTTTCCCTTCATGCCGACACGGGTGCAGGCAGATTATCTCTCATGGCCGCTGCTGCCGGAGGTTTTTCCGGTGTCGTTCCCCGGCGTGAAAACGAGCCGCGATGATATGGTGGTCGATATCGACCGCGAGCGACTCATCCAGCGCATGCAACAGTATTTCGATCCTATAATCAGTCATGAGGAAATGCATCGAATTGCTCCTAGAGTCATGCAGGATGCTGCGCGGTTTGCCGCCAAATCTACCCGTGACTTTTTAAGCAAGCGAGGTTTCCTGCCACAAAATATTGTCCAGTATTGTTACCGTCCCTTCGATGTACGGTGGCTCTACTGGGAGCCGGAAACGAAATTACTGGATGAAAAGCGGTCTGAGTATTTCCCGCATGTGGTCAAGGGAAACGTGTGGATAATATCGCAGCAGAAACCTCGGCGAGAATGGTCCAAGCCTCAGTTCATTCGTAGCATCGGTTGCCTGGACTTGATGGACCGTGGCGCGAGCTGTGTTCCGCTATATTTACGTCCGGTCGAAGAGCAGAAGTCTCTCTTTTCAGACCTTAGACAACAGGAGTCAATGAATGGCACACAACTCAATCTTTCCGATAAAGCGATCAACTATTTGAACCACGCCGAGAAGCTAGAAGATACGGAAGCTCTCTTCTACCATTTCGTTGCTATTCTTCATTCCTCCGCATACTGTGTTGAAAACTCAGGTGCCCTGCGTCAGGATTGGCCGCGCGTGCCGCTCCCGGATTCCAAGAAGATGCTGCTTGCTTCAGCCAAGTTGGGCCGGCAAGTTGCTGAGTTGCTCGATCCAGAAAGTCGTGTCTCCGGTGTCACCACTGGAACGATCAGGCCAGAATTGAAAACGATTGCTGTCGTATCTCGCGAGGGCGGAGGCAGTCTGAGACTAGACGCGGGTGATCTGGATGTCACCGCCGGTTGGGGCCATGCGGGCAAAGGCGGCGTCACCATGCCGGGTAAAGGGAAGACAGTGGAACGTGACTACACCGAAGAGGAGCAGACAGCCATAGGGGCGCACGACCGTGCCCCCTTCCAAAGCCTGGGAGAAACGACCTATGATATTTACCTCACCAACAGTGTGTATTGGAAGAATGTCCCGGCTCGGGTATGGGAGTACACCAGTGGCGGCTACCAAGTTATCAAGAAATGGTTGAGCTATCGCGAACGTGACTTGCTGGGCCGGTCGCTGACTATAGACGAGGCCCGCGAGGTCACCAACATCGCTCGTTGCATCACTGCTATTTTGCTCCTAGAGCCTGAATTGGACGCCAATTACCAGGCAACGAAACAGGCGCTGTATGCCTGGGAAGCTTCCTCCAAAGCATAAGGAGATATCTGATGTCAATCGAAGTCCTTGGCGTCGAACACATTGACCTCACCGTCAACGACCTGCAGCGTTCTCTCCCTTTCTACGCAAAAGTTCTTGAGTATCTAGGATTTCGCCGAGTTGCCCACGAAAGCTACATTGCCTGGTCCAATGGACATATGGGCATTGGTTTCCGCACCGCAACGCCAGAGGAAAAAGAAGTCGCCTTTAATCGCTATCGGGTTGGGTTACATCACCTCGCCCTCAGAGCGAAAAGCAGAGAAGATGTTGACGAATTTTACCAGTTGCTCGTGCGCGAAGGGATCACAATCCTGGACCCTCCGGCTGAGTATCCTCAGTATGGCCCCAACTATTATGCAGTTTTCTTCGCTGATCCTGATGGCATGAAGTTAGAGTTCGTGCATTTCCCTTGGGGATACTGGAGGAGAGTCCAAACCGAGGGACGAGACGAGCGTCCTCGTTATGCGCCTGAGAAAACGTGAGCAAACACTAGTAGACCGTCAAGTTCAAAAGTTGACAATCTCGTTCTACTAGTTCGCCAGGCTGATTTTGAGGAGCCAGAGTTCGTCATGCCCGCGCAGGCGGGCATCCAGGGAGAACACACAGAGGTTGGCAGTTATACCGCCTGGATTCCCGCTTTCGCGGGAATGACGTAGCTGTTGCTTCCTTATCATCTTCATTGTGGTGGTCTACTACCTTATTCCTCAGTTGGGCACAGGTGTTGTATAGCGAGCATGTATAGCGGCCGTTACTCGCACCAGAAGCAAAATCCCTACAATAAGCGCATAGGTAAGCGGCTCGCTCACATCTTTCTTCACTCGCCAGGTAAAGTGGAGGACCCCAAGCAGGGGAGCAACATAAGCAAGGCGATGGAGCTGCTTCCAGCGCGCATAGCCCAGGCGCTTGATTGAGGCGGCTGTTGATGTGACTGCCAGAGGAATGAGGAACACGAACGCCGCAAAACCCACGAAAATGAATGGGCGTTTCAGAATGTCCTCGCCAATAGCCGGCCAATCAAAAAACTGATCAACCCCTACGTAAGTGCTGACGTGCAAAGCGGCGTACGCGAAGCCATATAATCCCAACATGCGGCGCAGACGCAACGGCCAGGTCCAGCCGAAAAGCGTCTTCAGCGGAGTGCAGGTGAGTGCAGCGACAAGGAAAATAAGGGCCACCAGCCCCAGTTGATTGAGCGCCTGAGAAATAGGATTCGCTCCGAGCTCGCCGCGCAGGGCGCGCAGTAGAAGCGCCCCGACCGGGGTGAGAGACCCCACGAAAACTGCGGGTTTGAGCCACGGGTAAGGGATAGAAGGAGTAGCGCGTCGAGCTATTGGCTGCATAGTTAAAATTTTCGTCGCAGATCCATGCCGGTGTAGAGGCTAGCGACCTGTTCGGCGTATCCATTGAAGGGGAGTGTCGGGCGTCGCCGGAAATCACCAATCCGCCGCTCGGTCGCTTGACTCCAGCGAGGATGATCCACCTCTGGGTTCACATTGGCGTAGAACCCATATTCCTGAGGCGCGGCGATGTTCCAGGTCGTCGGCGGCTCTTCTTCAACCAAACGGATTGTCACGATAGACTTGATGCCTTTGAAACCATACTTCCAGGGTACAACAAGGCGTAGTGGCGCGCCGTTCTGATTGGGAAGCTCTTTGCCATAGAGCCCAACCGCCAGTAGCGTCAAGGGGTGAACCGCTTCATCAATGCGGAGTCCTTCAACATAAGGCCAGTCAAGCAGACGCCGGCGCTGTTCCTGCATTTGCTTGGGGTCGAAGAGAGTAGTGAACGCCACGTACTTCGCCCGTGAAGTGGGCTCGACCCGCTTGAGGAGGTCACCGAGCGGGAAGCCCAACCAGGGAATGACCATCGACCAGGCTTCCACACATCGCATGCGATAGATCCGTTCTTCCAACGGAAACCACTTCAGCAATTGGTCAATGTCGATCTCCAGCGGCTTGCGCACTTCTCCTCCGATGCGAAGTGTCCATGGACGAGGTTTGAGGGTGTGTGCGTTTTCGGCTGGGTCGCTCTTATCGAGTCCGAACTCGTAGAAATTGTTGTACGTGGTAATAGCTTGATAGGGGGTCTGCGGCTCGGCGGTATTGTACGAACTGGAACCTGCGACCGTGAGCGCAGGAGTGCTGACAGAGGAAGATTTGGGTTCGCTGGCGCGATTGCCCTGCATCAACCATAAGAGTCCTCCGCCTACGCTAGTGCTCGTGGCGGCAAACAGGAGCGCATTCCGTAGAAACTCGCGGCGTCGCAGATAGAGCGACTCCGGCGTAATCTCAGCAGTAGAAGGAACATCGCCTAACTTATTCATCTTGGAGAGTGTGATGCCACACGACTAGTATGGTTTCAACTCCGCGGCGTCCACGCCTTTCTTCAAGGATGGTGCAGGTTCGTTAAAGCGCTCAGCACCTCTGCACTATGCCCGCTCGGCTGCACTCCCGTAAACACCTTGGCGACCTTGCCTTCGGGATCAATGAGGAAGGTGTTGCGCGCTGATAATTTTGCGCCTTTGTAGTCCATTACCGAGCCGTATTGTGTCGAGACTTGCGCTTCCGGGTCCGACAAAAGCTTAAAGCTGAGGCCTTCCTTGGTGCAGAAGTCTTTGTGTGATTGCGCTGTATCAACGCTGACGCCAAGGATGACCGCATTGGCCTGCTCGTATTTCGTCAGGTCTTGCTGGAAGTTGTGCGCTTCCAGCGTACAGCCGCTGGTGAAGTCTTTGGGATAGAAATAGAGGACCACCCACTTGCCTCGGTACTCTTGTAAACTTGTCGGTTTCCCCTCATTACTCGTGAGGGTAAAGTTTGGAGCTGAGGCGCCAATCGCTGGCGTATCTGCATCCGCCTTGCTTGGCATCCCCAACATCAAGCTCGTGGACACAAATAATAAGGAAAGAAACAAACCATGAGCGGTACGCATAAGGCTCCCTCCATTCAGCAAGCTGAGCTTGCTACAATGTAGCCTATCAAACCCCTGCGTGCGATACCCGGCGCTTCGTTTCTATTTCCCAGCGTGAAGAACCGTCAAGGTTGTCACTTGTCTCACCCAACGGGCCTGGCGTTTTTCGCTGGGGACAATAATACGTAACGGTCCCTCTTCAGCCGAGAGTGGTTTGCCGTCGCGCTGGTCCGCCAGAAAAACGACGCGGTCCGTGAATCCGGGATCGAGTTCCGCTACGGCAAAGACGACCTGATAATTGTCGGCGGCTTTTACAAGCACGTACGTCGTCATTTCCTGCCCGCGCAATTGTTCGCCCAATTTGACTCCCGCCATCCGTAAAATTTCCACTAACGGCGCGCCTTCAAACGTCGCCTCCACGCCGCTATGGTCCTTAACGCGCTCCGTGTGGCGCGGGAGTTTAGCCAACTCAGCGCTGTTTAACTGAAGCGGATGCTCTACCTCTCCGCTCACACTCAAGAGCACATTCAGTGAGAGTGCATTTGCCTGCTTTTCTTGTCCACAAACGAGGTGCGGCGTAAACACATTCGCAAAACAGAAAAGAAGTAGCAGCACAGATAAAAACACACGTTGCATAGTTTTTCTTTCCTGCAAGGGCAGAGAGCTACAGTCAATTTTAACGCGATCGTACACGCTGATATTACTCTCGAAACGTTTTCCGGCACAACCCCTTTGCGTCAGGTCGAATCGGCGTCTGGAGTAATTGCATAACCTCATTTTTTACTTCATCAATCATGCGGGAAAGCTGTGCGATATGCGCCAGGCTTTCTTCGCGCGCCCACTCGGCAAGGACAGTCGTGAGACGATGGTGTTCGGCTTGATAGAGTTCAAGGAGCTGTTGGTGGTGCATCAGCAGCACCCTGAGCTCGCGTGGTGAGCTTTCTGCTACTTGGGCCATGGTCTCCCCTTTCTCGCAGGTCATTTTACCCTATTGCCAACTATTCTATAGCCGAGTATAATCCGCCCTGTTTCATAGTGCAACCTCGCTCTTGACCGTCTTCCGTCATGGAGAACTGCGCTGAGAGGTGAAGACAAACGATGAATGCGCATCCCCTCGCCCCTCACTGGATGTTTTTGAGCAAAGCTCCCTTTTATACTCCGGTCTTTCTTCCGGCGCCTGAATGCAAGGAGCCGCTGCTGGCCATGCGCGTAGAAGAGATCGGGTGGTTTTACCAACAATTCTTTCAGACTGTGATTCGGTTCACGGCGTGGTGTGATCCTTATGACACCTGGGTGATCGCTTTTCCCTTTCGCATCCTTGACGCACAGCAGGAGTGTTGGGTGGAAGGAACGCCATGCCTCAACCCACGGAACGCAACGGATGCCGCGTTCAACGGCAAATTCGCCCAGCATGAGATTATTCACTTGTGGTTACTGAGCGCGGATATGAGTGACTTTGTGACCCTGGAAATCGTTTGGCCGACCGAGCAACGTCGCCATGTAGCACGCCAGCTTGCGAAGATCGACCAGACGCTGCTTGGCGAGAAGCTCGCGAGCCCGTTTGATCCTGACTTTGAAGCAGCAAAACGCCGGTTTTATTCTCTTTACACGGTAGAACACTTACTACACACGCCGTAGCCTTGGGAAAGTAGATGAACTGCTCCAAAAAAGGAGCGCTATGCAGCAATGAAGGTTAGGGAAACAAGAATTCATCACCAAGTACGTGATCGATCAATAAAGCGAAAAGCAACAAAAAAGGAAAGGAGTTTTCTTATGGCTGCAGTCTCAACAGAAACGACGCCACGCGTCTCGAATCCGGTCACCGTGAGCAAAGCGACGCTGGACTTTCTGGCAGGCGCCCCCAAGCAATTGTTGATCAATGGCAAGTGGGCGCCGTCCAAATCAGGAAAGACCTTCGATGCGATTAACCCGGCCACTGAAGACGTCATCGCCCGAGTGGCTGAAGGCGATAAAGCGGATGTCGAGGAGGCGGTCAAAGCCGCACGCAAAGCCTTTGATGAAGGTAAATGGTCCAACATGAACCCGCATCACCGCGCGCGCTATCTGCTCAAGATCGCCGACCTGATTGAGCAGCACGCCGACGAGCTGGCCACGCTCGAAACCCTCAATAACGGTATCGCCATCTCTCTGGGGCGCGCCATGGTCTCCGGTGCGGTCGATACGTTCCGGTATTACGCCGGCTGGGCGACCAAGATTTACGGTGAGACCAATCCGTCGGACCCGAGCTTTTTCAATTACACCTTGCGGGAACCAGTCGGGGTGTGTGGGCAGATCATTCCCTGGAATGGTCCGATCGCGATGTTAGCGTGGAAAATTGCGCCAGCGCTGGCGTGCGGCAACGTATCGATTCTCAAGCCTGCCGAGCAAACACCGCTCACTGCGTTACGCATCGGGGAACTCATTCTCGAAGCAGGTATTCCCGAGGGTGTCGTCAACATTATTACAGGCTTTGGCGAGACGGCCGGCGCTGCGATCGCCAGTCATCCGGACATCGATAAGGTGGCGTTCACGGGCTCGACCGAAGTCGGCAAATTGATTCTGCAAGCGTCCGCTGGCAATCTCAAACGGGTATCGCTGGAGCTGGGCGGCAAATCACCAAACGTGATCTTTGCTGACGCTGACCTTGAGCAAGCGGTGCCCACGTCGATGTTTGGGTTCTGCATGCTCGCCGGGCAAGTGTGTTGCGCCGGCACCAGGGTCTTCGTGCAACAAGATTTTCACGACGAGTTTGTTGATCATCTGACCAAATACACGGCCAACGTGAAGGCGGGCGACCCACTTGATCCGAAGACCATGGTGGGACCACTCGTCTCGCAAGAACAGTTCACGCGCGTCAAATCCTACCTGGAGATTGGCAAACAGGAAGGGGCAAAGACTGTGGTTGGCGGCGACACGGGAACGGGCAAGGGGTTCTTCGTCAATCCGACGATCTTCACGGGCGTGAAGAACGATATGCGGATCGCTCGGGAAGAAATCTTTGGTCCCGTAGCGTCCGTCATTCCCTTCAAGGACGAAAATGACGCGATCCTGCAAGGCAATGACACAACCTATGGTCTTGCCGCCGCCGTGTGGACACGCGATGTGAGCCGCGCGCATAAAGTCGCTCGGGCGCTCAAGGCGGGCACGGTGTGGATCAATTGTTACAATAATATCGATCCAATCTCACCGTTTGGCGGGTACAAGCAGTCCGGCTTCGGGCGCGAGCTCGGGAAACATTCGCTGGAACTCTATACGCAGATTAAATCGGTGTACGTGAAGCTCTAAGATACGCCGTAGAGTGTCGGGAGGTGCGCCCGCACGTCTCTCCACTCCTCTGCTTTCCTGTTCGACTCGGTCCACTCCATAAGGGATGTCGTCAGTGCATCCCTTACCAACTCTTCGATCCTCAAAATTTAATAAGCATCGGTGGTCTGAAGGAGGAAAAAAACATGGCGGCAGCAGTTGCGTCGATCGAAAGCGCGGCATATGGGGCGAAGTCCCAAGCAGTATTAGCCTTTCTTGCAGGTGGTCCTAAACAACTTCTCATCAATGGCAAATGGGCGCCAGCCAAATCGGGCAAAACATTCGAGACGCTGAACCCCACCAACGAAGAAGTGCTGGCATTGGTTGCCGAAGGGGACAAAGCCGATATCGATGAGGCAGTCACAGCCGCGCGGAGGGCGTTTGAAGCAGGCCCATGGCCGCGCATGAGTCCCCACCACCGCGCCCGTTACTTGTTCAAAATCGCCGATATCCTCGAGGCGCACGGGGACGAGCTGGCTGAGTTGATTACCTTAGAGAACGGCAAACCGATTACGGAGTCCGAAGCCGAAATTATCCGCACGGTGGATGCTTTCCGCTATTATGCGGGGTGGGCCACCAAGATCTATGGGGAGACCAATCCCTCGGACCCTGGCTTTTTCAATTACACCTTACGAGAACCCGTCGGGGTCTGCGGGCAGATCATCCCCTGGAACGGACCTCTGACAACCATTAGTTGGAAAGTTGCCCCGGCGCTGGCCTGTGGCAACACCCTGGTCTTAAAACCCGCCGAGCAAACGCCGCTGGTCGCGCTCCGGGCAGGTGAGTTAATGCTGGAAGCTGATCTTCCTGCAGGCGTCATTAACATTGTGACGGGCTTTGGTCCGACGGCGGGCGGCGCCATCGCGACCCATCCAGACATCGATAAAGTGGCGTTCACGGGCTCCACCGAAGTGGGCAAGCTGATTCTGCAAGCATCCGCCGGCAATCTGAAGCGGGTCTCGCTGGAGTTAGGCGGGAAGTCGCCTAATGTGATTTTTCCCGATGCGGATCTGGAGCAAGCCACCAGTCTCTCGGCGGTGGGCATCTTCCGCAACCAAGGGCAGGTGTGCTGCGCCGCCACACGCATGTTCGTGCAAGAGCAGGTCTACGACGAATTCGCCGCACGCCTCTCGAAAAAAGCGGGAGAGATCAAGTTAGGGCAACCGTTAGACCGCCAGACCA
>CAZUFQ010000092.1:0-13038 GCA_964618735.1 uncultured Enterobacteriaceae bacterium | reverse complement strand
CTCGCTCCGCTCCTGCTGCCCTCTCCCCCGCCGAGGAGAGGGATAGGGTGAGGGGCGTCCGACAAACAATCGGGGGTAAACTCATCCGCAATTGGCTCTAGTCCTCAGCACTCATCACTCAGTCCTTTTGTTCGGTTGATGATACTCCTGCAAGGGGCGCACATTCAACAGCCCGCAGCGGAGTTGCGCAATCCCTTCCGCTACAGCCCCGGCCCCGGCGATCGTCGTGGCATAAGGCACGCGGCACTCCAACGCGGAGCGGCGAATCGAAAACGAGTCTTCGATTGAGCGGGCGCCATCAATCGTATTGATCACTAACGACACCTTCCCATCGCGGATGGCGTCCACCACATGCGGTGATCCTTCTGCTACTTTGTTGACGGACTCCACCGCAATCCCGGCATTTCTCAGGAAATTCGCGGTTCCCTGTGTCGCAATCAACGAAAACCCATTCTCTACCAGCCGACGAGCGATCGGTAGCGTTGCTGTTTTGTCGGCGTCTCGTACACTCAACAACGCCGCCCCTTGGACAGGCAGCAAGGTCCCGGCAGCAATCTGTGACTTGGCAAACGCCAAGGGAAACGACATATCAATACCCATGACCTCTCCCGTTGATTTCATTTCCGGGCCGAGCACGGTGTCCACGCCAGGGAACTTGATAAACGGAAAAACCGCCTCTTTCACGCTTATATGAGTGGGGATGATTTCCTTTGTAAACCCGATTTCCTGGAGCGTCTTGCCCGCCATTACTCGCGCGGCAATTTTCGCCAGCGGCGCGCCAATCGCTTTGCTCACAAAGGGCACCGTGCGTGAGGCGCGCGGGTTCACCTCGAGTACATACACCACGCCGCCTTGAACGGCAAACTGTACGTTCATCAATCCGACAACCTGTAATTCCCGCGCCAGAGCCACAGTTTGACGACGAATCTCATCTTGCACAGCCGGGGAGAGCCCGCGCGGCGGCAACGAGCATGCGCTGTCGCCTGAGTGCACCCCCGCTAACTCGATATGCTCCATGATGCCGCCAATCACCACCTCATGTTCGTCGCTGACAGCATCGACATCGACTTCGGTCGCGTCGTCAAGAAACTTATCAATAAGGACAGGATGTTCTGGCGAGGCCAACACCGCTTCTCGCATGTATCGTCGTAACCGTTCTTCTTCGTAGACTATCTGCATGGCGCGCCCGCCCAAGACATACGACGGTCGCACCAGCACGGGATAGCCGATCTCGGCGGCGATATGGATTGCGTCAGCCGGCGAACGCGCGGCGCCGCTCGACGGCTGACGCAGTCTGAGTTTATCGAGCACTTCTTTGAAACGCTCGCGGTCCTCGGCCCGGTCGATCGAATCGGGTGAGGTGCCAAGAATAGGCACGCCCGCATGCTCAAGGGCCATAGCGAGCCGCAACGGCGTTTGCCCGCCAAACTGTACGATGACGCCGAATGGCTTTTCTTCTTTGACGATACTCAGCACATCTTCTAGCGTAAGCGGCTCGAAGTACAGTTTGTCCGACGTGTCGTAATCCGTGCTCACCGTCTCGGGGTTACAGTTGACCATGATGGTCTCGAACCCATCTTCTTTCAGCGCGAAAGCGGCGTGCACGCAACAATAATCAAACTCAATGCCTTGACCGATGCGATTGGGTCCGCCGCCGAGAATGACAATCTTCTGGCGCGCCGTTGGTTGCGCTTCATCTTCTTGCTCATACGTGGAGTAGAGATAGGGAGTGTGAGCAACGAACTCCGCCGCACAAGTGTCTACAGTTTTGTACACTGGCAGGATTTTCCATTGCTCTCGGCAGCCGCGAATCTCCGCTTCGCCACAGCCTAGCAACCGCGCCAACCGCACATCGGAAAACCCCATTTGCTTTGCTTCAAGCAAAATTTCCGGTGTGAGACGAGCGAAATCTAAAGCGCGCAAGGTTTTCTCGAATTGCACGATCTGATCGATATTTTCTAAAAACCACGGGTCAATTTTGGTAAGTTGATATAATTCAGCAACACTGATCCCCTGGCGCAACGCATCAGCTACGTACCATAAACGTTCAGCATTAGGCCTGCGCAACTGTTCCTCTAGCTTTGCTCTTTCCTGATTGCTGCTCAACGCTTGGCGATTTCCGACTTCTTCCTCATCTTCCGAGCGCCACACTTTTTCTTCGAAGCCGTAACTGCCGATCTCCAAGGACCGCAACGCTTTCTGGAGCGATTCCTTGAACGTGCGGCCAATCGCCATGGCTTCCCCGACCGACTTCATCTGGGGTCCGAGAGAATCTTGCGTTTGTGGAAACTTGTCGAAGGTGAAACGAGGAATTTTCACCACGACATAATCAATAGTCGGCTCAAACGAGGCGGGAGTTTCGCGGGTGATGTCGTTAGGAATCTCGTCGAGCGTGTAGCCCACTGCCAGCTTGGCGGCAATTTTCGCAATGGGGAATCCGGTCGCTTTGCTTGCCAAGGCCGACGATCGCGACACGCGCGGGTTCATTTCGATGATGACCATGCGCCCCGTGTCAGGATGCACGGCGAATTGAATGTTGGATCCGCCGGTGTCGACGCCAATTTCACGAATAATGCGCAGCGCGGCGTCCCGCATGATCTGGTACTCTTTGTCCGTCAGCGTCTGCGCCGGGGCGACCGTAATAGAGTCACCCGTGTGCACGCCCATTGGGTCAAGATTTTCGATTGAACAGATGATGACGACGTTGTCTTTTCCGTCGCGCATCACTTCTAGCTCAAACTCTTTCCATCCAGCAATCGACTCCTCGATCAGCACTTCGTGAGTTGGCGATGCAGTGAGCCCCCATGAGACAACAGAGCGAAATTCCTCAAGCGAAGTGACGATCCCGCCGCCCATGCCGCCCAATGTACGCGAAGGTCGCACGATTAACGGCAGCCCTAATTGCTGGAGAATGACTTCTGCGTCTTGCAAGGAGTAGGCGTATCCGCTGCGCGGCAGATCGAGCCCGATCCGCTCCATCGCTTCTTTGAAGAGATTGCGATCCTCCGCTTTTTTGATCGCGGGCAACTTCGCGCCAATCAGCTCCACCTGATATTTATCGAGGACCCCGGCTTCTGCGAGTTCGAGAGCCAAATTCAATCCGGTTTGTCCGCCGATCGTGGGCAGCAACGCATCGGGACGCTCTTGGGAAATGATTTTTTCGAGCACGTCTACCGTCAGCGGCTCGATGTAGGTCCGGTCCGCAAAGTTGGGATCGGTCATAATGGTCGCTGGATTCGAGTTCACAAGGACAACTCGATATCCTTCTTCTTTGAGCGCCTTACAAGCTTGCGTCCCGGAATAATCAAACTCACACGCTTGACCGATCACGATCGGCCCTGAACCAATAAGGAGAATTGAGTGAATGTCTGTGCGTTTTGGCATGGTGCGTGTTGCGTATTGTCTAGGTTATACGATGCGTGTGACGTTCTTGGCTCAGAAACCACTATCCTCTCTTCGCGCGTTTCATCAAGTCAATAAACCGATGAAAAAGATAATTGGCGTCGTGGGGCCCAGGTGAGGACTCCGGATGATATTGAACCGAAAAAAGCGGATAGTTTTTATGCGCCAGCCCTTCCACTGTCCTGTCATTCAGATTGACATGGGTAATCTCTGCCCGGCCCTGCAGCGAGTTGACATCTACACAAAACCCATGGTTCTGTGCGGTGATCTCTACTTTCTGCGTCGCCAGGTCCATCACGGGATGATTGCCGCCATGATGTCCAAATTTGAGTTTGTAGGTGTTTCCCCCAAGCGCCAACCCTATAATTTGATGGCCAAGGCAAATACCGAGAATTGAGGTCTTGCCGATCAAGGCCGCCACGTTTTCTCGTGCGTACGGCACAGCGTCGGGGTCGCCCGGTCCGTTCGACAAAAACACGCCGTCAGGTTCGAGTGCGAGCACTTCTTGCGCCGGCGTCTGCGCAGGTACAACTCGCACCCGACAACCCGCTTCTACAAGGTTCCGCAGGATATTGAACTTGATGCCGTAGTCGTAGGCAACAACGAAGAACTCTTGCGTGTTGCGTGTTACATGTTGTCCGTCAGACGTGGAACGTGGAACGTGGAACGTGGAACCTTTTTCTCTGTAGCCTTTTCCTAATTCCCACAGCCCTTGGGTCCAGTCATAGGCTTCCGTGCATGTTACTTCTTGAACGAGGTCGCGACCAATCAGACCAGGCGCGGCCTTGGCTTTGGCCGCCAGCCGTTGAGGGTCGAGATCGATTGTCGAAATAATACCCTCCTGCGCGCCATAGTCGCGCAAGTGACGCACCAACGCACGGGTATCGATTCCCTGAATGCCAACAACGCCATGCGTTTTGAGATAAGAGCCAAGACTTTGCTGAGCTCGCCAGTTGCTTTGTCGCTCCCAATACTCCTTTACAATGAAACCTTCAACGAACGGTCGAGATTCAATATCTTCCGCATTGACGCCGACGTTGCCAATCTCTGGGTACGTCATCGTCACAATCTGCCCTTTGTACGACGGGTCCGTCAGGATTTCCTGATAACCGGAGAGCGAGGTATTGAAGACAACTTCACCTATCGCCTCGCCTTCGGCGCCAAAAGAGGTCCCGGTGAATACTGTTCCGTCTGCTAGGGCAAGAAGTGCTTTCATACAATTTCGCCTTCGGCGAATAGCTCGCTCCCTACGGTCGCTTTATAGCCCGCTTCGCTCGATAGCCCGCTCGCTGCGCTCGCTTTATAGGGTATGGGTAAGACAAGGTGTCCGCCATAGAGTGAGTGCAGCGAACGAGCCATTTGCCATCTGCCATAGAGCGCGCTCTGCGCGCGGGCCATCCGCCATCTGCTAAGTTCGTTCATCGTACACGAACCGGCCCGCCACCATGGTGAGCGCTACGCTTCCCATCAGCTCCCATCCGCCAAACGGCGTGTTCTTGCTTTTTGAGCGCAGTTGTTTCGGCTCTACTTTCCACGCACGCATCGGAGAAAAAATCACTATGTCCGCAGGAGCCCCGACCGAGAGCGCGCCGTACGGCAGACCCAAAATACGAGCAGGATTGATGGTTAATTTTCGCACCGCCTCACTCAGAGAGAGGACCCCTTCGTTCACTAAGCGCAAAGTCAAAGGCAGCGCCGTTTCTAATCCGACAATGCCATTGGCCGCTTGATCAAATTCAACTTCTTTTTCATCATGATGATGCGGCGCGTGGTCTGTCGCAATAGCATCGATTGTTCCGTCCTGTAATCCTTCCTTAATCGCGTCAACATCGTCCAACAGGCGGAGCGGCGGCGCCATTTTCGCGTTAGTATTATAACCAGCGACGGCTTCCTCTGTCAGCGTGAAATGGTGCGGCGCCGCTTCCGCGGTCACCGGCAATCCTTCAGCTTTGGCTTGTCGCACCAGCGCCACCGCACCGCGGGTGCTCAGGTGCGCGATGTGCAACCGTCCACCGGTTAAGCGCGTCAGCATGATATCTCGCGCCACCATCACCTCTTCCGCCGCGTTGGGAATGCCTTTCAGACCGAGACGGAGCGAGGTCGGACCTTCATTCATCACTCCTCCGGCTGCGAGATGCAGGTCTTCCTCGTGCACGCTGATGGGCACATTGAACATGGAACAATACTCCAGCGCGCGCCGCATGAGGTTGCTATCCATCACCGGACGGCCATCATCGGAGATCGCGATGATTCCAGCTTCGACCATCTCCCCGATGTCCGCTAGCGACTCACCTTTCAGCCCCTTTGAGAGCGCGCCAATAGGAAATACCCGCGCCAGATTTGCGGCCTGAGCTTTCTCGATGATGTAACGAGTAACAGAACCGTTGTCATTGGTTGGGTTCGTATTCGCCATACAGGCAACGGTTGTGAATCCTCCAGCAACGGCGGACTGAGTTCCTGTCAATACTGTCTCTTTATATTCAAAACCCGGTTCACGAAGATGCACATGCATGTCGATGAAGCCCGGCGTTACGATCATTCCCGTCGCGTCAAAGCCCGCGTCTCCAACGGTCAAGAAACTTCCCGGTTTCTCCACCGCACGGATCTGCCCGTCTTCAATAAGAATATCCAGCGCCGCTGCGCGGTTGTTCGCAGGATCGATCACTGTTCCACTGTGAACGACAATTTTCATATTTCAAGAAAGTAGCCAGTAGTCAGTAGCCAATAGTCAGCATGAGTTTTTGTTCCTTTGCCTTTTTCGTTCTTTGTCCTTCTGCTGGCTACTGAATGCCGACTACTTTTTTTCGAGTGATTCTTGTTGTGTTTCATTCTACAATCCGCGTTCGCCAATCTGTCATCATCGGCTTGCAGCTCGCCGCTTCGTCATGCGCACTTCTTTAACCGAAGCGCTAGACTCCTCCTGCATCTCTTTCCCTTGAGCAATCAGTAGATACAAAATCGCCATACGTACAGCCACACCGTTGGTCACTTGGGTGAGGATGACTGAGTGGGGACCATCCGCTACTTCCGAGGAGATCTCAACACCGCGGTTCATCGGCCCCGGATGCATCACCAATACATCGGGCTTTGCATGCGCCAAAGCGGCAGACGTGAGGCAGAAGTGGCGCGCGTATCCGTCCGTGCTCGGGAGAAAATTGCGGTCCTGACGCTCGCGTTGAAGACGCAAGGCCATAACGACATCCGCGCCGGCTAACCCTAAACGCAGGTCTGTGAACCGCTCTACCCCCCATTGGGCGCACTCAAACGGCAGCAAGGTGGGGGGCCCTACCAAACGGACGTTGGCGCCGAGCGTCGTCAAAGCCAGCGTGTCCGAACGCGCGACTCGACTGTGCAAAATGTCGCCCACGATGGCAATCGTGAGCCCGGCAATAGCGCCCTTTCGTTCTCGTATAGTTAGGGCGTCGAGCAAGGCTTGCGTGGGATGCTCATGGGTCCCATCTCCAGCATTAATCACAGGACAGTCCATCAATCGAGCCAAAAGGTGTGGCGCGCCGGACGCGGGATGGCGAATCACAATGGCGGATGGTCGCATCGCCACTAGGTTACGAGCAGTATCGACGAGCGTTTCCCCTTTTGTGGCGCTGCTGGTTGAAGCCGAAATGTTGACGGCGTCCGCGGACAAGCGTTTCGCAGCGATTTCAAATGACGTGCGCGTGCGCGTACTCGATTCATAGAACAAATTCACCACGGTCTTCCCGCGTAAGGTCGGCACCTTTTTCACTTCGCGTTCCGAAATTTCGCGGAACGATTCAGCCGTCTCCAAGAGGAACAAGAGATCGTCTTTGGAGAGCCCTTCCACGCCCAGAAGATGGCGATGTGTAAATGTCACGGTCGCCCCCTACTCGATGATGACGTCATCCGCGCCGTCACACTCGACCAGCCGTACAGAAACGCGCTCGTCGCGTGCGGTCGGTAAATTCTTTCCTACATAATCAGCCCGGATGGGCAATTCCCGATGGCCGCGATCCACTAGTACTGCTAACTGAATGTTATATGGGCGTCCGAAGTCGATCACCGCATCCAAGGCCGCCCGTACGGTGCGGCCCGTGTAGAGCACGTCGTCGACCAGCACGATGCGCACGTCGTCGACGCTAAAAGGGATCTTCGTACCTCGCACTTCCGGATATCCCCGGCTGCGCCCCACGTCGTCCCGATAGAGGGTGATGTCAATCTCTCCACACGGAATATCTTTTCCTTCAATTTCTTTGATCGTTGCCGCCAGGCGACGCGACAAGAACACGCCGCGCGTGTGAATGCCCACAAGAGCGAGTTGTTCCGATCCTTGATTTTTTTCCAAGATCTCGTGGGCAATGCGCGAGAGCGCCCGTTGAATCGCTGTTCGATCAAGGACCGTGCGCATCACCGTTGTCCCTCTATGACAAAAAAAAGCCCCCTCGCCAATACGAGGGGGCTATGGTGGTCATTTTTGCTTATGTCAAGAGAGCTGTTTGTCACACGCACCCTTTCTAACCTCTCTGGGCCAGATTAAAAGGTCAGGATTTTTTAACGCTCTTCAGCTGCCCTGTCAAGCGAAGGCATGTATCGGTGGGAGTGTAGTTTGGTCTTTGTAGGGGCGTAGCATGCTACGCCCCTACGGAAAACGTTGTGTAATCGTGAAGCAGAGAAGCACAGGCAAGGAAACTGCACCACTACTATGTATCTGCTTGTTTAGTTTTCTGCATAAGGGGCAACTCCTGGGATTGAAGTCTGACGGGAGTTACCTATACATGGGCTCGATGGGCGCCGCAGGCTCTGCCGGCTGGGTATACGGTCCGCCGTCAAACGGCAGGAGCGGCCATCCTCCTTCAATTATCTGCGGCGTAATGAAATACGTTCCTCCAGTCATCGGTCGCCAGATCCCTTCAGCAGCCCGCTCGTCGCCGCCTGTCGCCCAGCCGCTGATGCCGCCAAGCTCAGCGCCCACAATTCCCACCACGAGTTTCAAGGGAAAGTAAAAAAGATTAATTACAGGGGCAGTGACTCCTTTGGCAAACTCTGACCCCAGCGTCGGTTCGGGCTGAACTGGTTGAAGAGGCTGCGTTTGCTGCATTTCTTCAGCAGTCCAACCTGCACCAGGCAACAAGAGCAAACCTAGCATTGCCACCACCATAAGGGATTTTTTCATTTTTGCCTCCTTTCGGCGCTCAGGCGGATGCTTCCAAAATAGAATCCAACTTGCGCGATTGCAACTAAAAGAGCCTTCGTCGTGAAAGTTTTTCTGCTATCAGCCGATTTCTCAGCAGAGGAGAAGAACATAGATGTAGACGAGTAGTCATGTAGGAACCCTGATGTTCTTCTCGTTTTGATGGATGGAGGCAGAAAAAAGCGCATGCACAAGTGGAGAGCAGCAAAAAGGCTAACTGTAAGCAAGAGGAGTGTTTGCCCTTGCTTACCCTTACCGAAGGGGGTGCTCCGTGGCCTTACACTTTTTTTTCTTTGCTCTGTCTCTGCTGTGTACGGCGCCCAACAAGGCGCTTCTGTCGCTTCGGTCATGTCGCCTTGGAATCCGCTCAGCCAAGCCTTTATCCTCTTGCTCATTTTCTCGTTTGGCTTCGTCGTCATCGCGGTTAAAAATCTCAACACTACCCAAGCCGCGCTGCGAGCCAGTGAAGCGCGATTTCACCGCATGGCGACAAATATGCCGCGAGGAGTGATCTATCAATTTCTCCTCCATCCTAATGGCTCGGTGAGCTTTCCTTATGTGAGTCCAAGTTGTCGGCAAATCTTTGCCATTGGACCTGAAGACATTCAGAACGACGCTGCTACTCTCATCGCGCTCATCCATCCAGATGATCAGCCTGGCTTTGAACAATCCGTCGCCCACTCTGCACAAACCCTTGAATCGTGGCAATGGGAAGGGCGTTTTGTGGTCGAGGGACAAGAAAAATGGATGCAATGCGCCTCACGTCCTGAGCGACAGCCGAACGGCGATATCCTATGGGACGGCATCCTGATGGATACAACCGAGACAAAAAAAGTGGAAGAAGAATTGGCTCGTTATGCGAACGATCTCGAATTAGCCAAAAGCGCTCAAGAAGATAATGCTATCCAACTCACTTTACTCATCGAAGAACTTGAGCTCGCCAAACAACGTGCAGAAGACGCTGCTCGCGCCAAGAGTGACTTTTTGGCGACGATGAGCCACGAAATTCGCACCCCAATGAATGGCGTCATCGGCATGACTGGGCTTCTCCTCGATACTCCGCTCACATCCGAACAACGAGAGTACGCCGATATCGTGCGCAATTCCGGCGAGGCGTTGCTCACGATTATCAACGACATCCTCGACTTTTCCAAGATCGAGGCGGGCAAACTGGAATTGGAGATGATCGACTTTGATCTCCGTACAGCCGTGGAGGAAGCTGTTGATCTCTTCAGCAGTCAAGCCGCTCACAAAGGCATTGAGTTGGGATGCCTCATCCATACCGACGCGCCCACTTTATTGCGGGGCGATCCCGGGCGTGTACGTCAGATTCTCATCAACTTGCTAGGGAATGCCGTGAAATTTACGTCGCAGGGGGAAGTGCTAGTCGAGGTCCAGACGAATCGTCCAGAATCCTTGCGACAAGAAAGTACGGCGCCGCCTGCATCTACCGATCAGTCGTCTTCGACCTCAAGCCTTTTGTACTTTTCTGTGACGGACACCGGGATTGGGATTCCCGCAGACCGACGTGATCGCCTCTTCCAATCGTTCTCACAGGTTGACACCTCCACCACGCGGAAATATGGCGGCACTGGTTTGGGCTTAGCCATTTGTAAAAAACTGACTGAAATCATGGGCGGCGAAATCGGGGTGATAAGCGAAACGGGAAAAGGCAGTACGTTTTGGTTCTCGGTCTGCTTCGAACGGCAATCATCCGACCTCGTCAAAGCCACAGCCCGCACCGACCTCACCGGACTTCACGCCTTAATTGTCGACGATAACAAAACAAATCGGCATATTTTTCGTCAACAACTGGCAGCCTGGGGCGTCACCTCAGATGAGGCTTCAGACGGATCCCAAGCGTTAGCTTTGTTGCGTCGCGCAGTTGCTCATGGGCGTTGCTACGATATTGCCTTGCTCGACTTCATGATGCCGCTGATGGACGGTCTCGAACTGAGTCGTTTGATCAAAGCCGACCCCTCGTTAGCTCAGACGAAACTGTTATTGCTTACCTCCGCCGGCCAGCGGGGAGATGGGCAACGTGCGCGTGAGGCAGGGCTCGATGGATATCTCACTAAACCTGTGCGACAGATGCATTTATGGGGGTGCCTCACAACCATCATAGGCTACGTTTCTTCCCCAGAGCATTTATCAGCGCCTCTGGTCACACGTCATACGGTAGAAGAAGAACAAGTTCGCAATCGTCCTCCCATCTTGGTAGTCGAAGATAACGTGGTCAACCAGAAACTAGCCGTGCGGCTTCTCGAAAAAATGGGCTATCGAGCGGACGTGGCGGCCAATGGACTCGAGGCAATTGCCACCGTCGAACATATCGCCTACGCCGCGGTGCTCATGGATTGCCAAATGCCGGAAATGGACGGCTTTGAAGCGACAAGAGTTATTCGCGAGCGTGAAACACATCGCCAAGCGGAAACTCGCCTTTCCACGTTTGATTCACCTTGCCGCACCCAGCCTTCTGCAGTATCGCATCTTCCCATCATCGCGATGACGGCCAATGCTCTGCAAGGCGATCAAGAACGCTGTCTCGCGGCTGGCATGAACGATTATATTTCTAAACCTATTAAACCAGATCTTTTGAGACTCGTGCTCCAGCGATGGGTGCTCAAACAGGAAGAGCGGTCGGCTCAGGCAGCGACCTGACCAAGCACCAGAGTGCAATTTTCCGTATTTCATCTCGGAACGGCAGAGTATGACGAAACGCATTCCCATCGATCAGCTCAGACCAGGCATGTACCTGGTTGGCCTCGACAAATCGTGGTGGCAAACCTCATTTTTCAAGCATCAATGGCTCGTCCAAGATCCGGCGGACATTACGAAACTCAGAGAGGCTGGCGTACGGGAAGTCATCATCGATCTAGAACAAGGAGATGATGTAGAAACAGAGACTTCTCAGTCGACGGCCTCGGAAAACGCGTCAAACAGCCAAGCGCCTGAGGTTCCTGCCTTATCCTCTCCTTTCACAGCCGTTCCTGACCCCTTGAAGGACCTCGCTGAAAACATGCCCGCTGCACGAGCGGTGCGGAATGAAGCCCTCGCTATCACACAAGGCATTTTTGAGGGCGTCAAAGTAGGAAAGCCCATCGATACCCCGGTGCTTAAACAGGCGGCGACAAAGATCCTTGATGGCCTGCTTGCCCATCCCCAAGCGACCCTCATGTTGTCGCAGATGCAGCACTTCGAGAGCAATCTCGTAACGCATGCAGTCGACGTCTGCGTCTTATCGCTCCTACTGGGCGCGGAGCAAGAACTGTCCACCTCACAGCTCAAAACCCTTGGGGCCGGCGCACTGCTCCATGATATCGGCAAGACCCGGTTGCCGCGCAATTTACTCCGTAAATTAGAGACCTATAGTCCACAAGCGCAAAAATTACTGGATCAGCACCCTCGCCTTGGCCTCACCATGCTTGCCGACAGCAAAGACAGAGATCGAGAAGTCCTGCGCATCGTCTTGGAGCATCACGAACGCGCCGATGGGTCCGGCTTTCCAGGAGGGCTCACCGCCGACGCCATTTCTCCCCTGAGTCAGATTGTCGGGCTGGTCAATGTGTATGATGAGCTTGTGAGCGGCCATAGGGGACGCGCCTCCCATCTCCCCACCCAAGCTCTACGATGCCTGTATAGGCTAGGCCAAAATGGTGGTTTCGCTGATCAGCAAGTCCACTCTTTCATCCGTGCTCTTGGTGTATATCCCATCGGCACTGGCATAGAATTGAACACCAAAGAGCGCGGGTTTGTGTTCGCCACAGATTCGGCCGAATCCCAAAAGCCGACGGTCCTGATTGTTGCTGACCAAAATGGGAGTCCCTATCCCACTCCTCGGATCGTAAACCTTTCACATCAAGAAGGAGCAGAAGCGGCAACAATGATCCTCCGGCCGCTTGCAGCAAACGCGATTCCTGTTCGTTTGGCTGATTACTTCAAAGAGTCTGCATAATCGATCATGACCTCTAGAGAAGACCTGCAGCTTTCCCCGCCGAAGCCCTTTGCGCGCACGCTTACGAGCGAGACGCGAGCATTCCTCTCCGCGCTTCCAGTCGCGGCGGGCGTCTTGGATGCTCTTGGGCGGATCGTTGCACTCAATAGCGAAGCAGAGAATCTCTTGGGATGGGGAGAACCGGCCTGGATTGGGCAGTCCTTACATGAGCTCATCGACTGCGTCTTCCCCGCTGAGGTAAGTGAGCCAGCATGCTGTCCGGTAGCCTATGTCCTGCGCAACAATCTGCCTATCTCCACGCCACAAACGTTGATTCGGACGCGCAACGGCGCGCTGCATCCCGTAGAGTGCCGCTGCGCCCCTTTCACACAGTCTCATGATCAACACGTCATTGTCACATAGCGTGACGTCATTCCACAACGTCGCCTGGAGGAAGAACTCCAGCGGTTGACATCGATTCCTGAAGAAAGCCCGAATCCTATCGTTGAATTGGATGAGAGCGCCACCTTAGTGTACG
>CAZUFQ010000091.1:7872-13068 GCA_964618735.1 uncultured Enterobacteriaceae bacterium | reverse complement strand
CGTTGCGGCGAATGCGCCCAAAGCAATGGAACTCGCCGGTGAAATGGGCGACGGCTTCATCACTTCGCGCACGAATTCACTGACTGGCTGGCAAGAGACCTGGAGTCGCGTACGTCAGGGCGCTATGCGAGCAGGAAAAGACCCGGGGACACTTTACACCACCCTACTGACAACAGCATGTCTGCTGCACCCAGGCGAAGCGTATGACTCGCCACGCATCAAAGCCGCAGCCGGCCCGTGGGCCATGGTTGCTCTCCACGCCCTTTACGAGCGCGTACAAAACCCCAACGCCTCCCCTGAAGCCATCCGTCCCATTTTTTCCGAATACGCGGCCTTCATCGACCAACAACGACAGCGCATCGGAGAACGCTATTATCTTGAACTCCATGACGGTCATGGACTCTATCTGCGACCCGAAGAAGCACAATTTGTGACTCCAGAGGTCGTGCGCGCGACGACGATGACAGCTCCCCCTGACGAACTCATCGAACGCCTGCATGCCCTTGAAGCCGCAGGCGTCAAACAAGTCGCGTTTCTTCCTCCCTTGGGCGCTTTCGAGACGTTCATGCAAGAATTTACCGATCAGGTGCTGGTGAAGTATTGAGAGGGTTCAGCAAACGCTAGAGCAGACCGAGGAGTTAGCCGATTACGCCGACATCAGAAAAGATAAATGGTTCATTGCCCCATGGGCGAACGATACAATTTAGACAACGAGAGGAACCGCTATGGGAATGTTCGATGAAATCCTTTGTGAATATCCCCTGCCTGATGAAGTCGTGCAGGGTGAGATATTCCAAACCAAAAGCTTCGAGTGTCTCTTGGACCGTTACACCATTACTCGCAATGGGCGTCTCATCTTGCACCAGGTCCGCTATGAGACGGTCCCCGAAGAAGAGCGACCGTTTTACGGAAAGCCAGAGTGGGAGACAAAGCCTTTTGTTCGGAGTCTTGACTGTATGCGTTCTGTTCCCATTGGTGACGTCGAAGTCTCCTATCACGAGGACATTATCTTCTACACTTCAATTGGCGACGGGCCAGAGCATCAGTGGTTTGAATATCGGGCGCGGTTCACCGAAGGACGTCTGCAGTGGATCAAACGCGAGCTAAAAGGCTTTCGCTAAAATGAGAAGAATAGTAGGCCACGTTGTTTAGAATAGTTTCAATTCTCTCCCATCCTTCGGGGTGGGAGCCGCCACGTTATTGGATATCCAGGAGTTGGCCACACTTGAGCGACATGTCAAATCTGACATATAGTGTTCCTGATGGCGACTTCACCTGACAAGCCGCTGGTTTGGCTTCATGGAGAGATCAAAACTCCGCCCTTCTCGCAAGAAGCGCGCGTGGAGGCAGGATTCTTTTTAAGACAACTTCAACAAGGAGAGTTGCTTACCCTCCCTCATTCCAGACCGATGCCAGGGATAGGGAGACACTGCCACGAACTCCGAATCGAAGACCAAAGCCAGACGTGGCGAATCATCTACCGTATAGACCCTGACGCAATCATCATTGCTGAAGTCTTCAGTAAAAAAACGCAGAAAACCCCGCCAGAGGTTATGACGATGAGCCAGAAGCGACTGAAAATGTACGATGACCTCGTGCGGATAGGGAGGCAAAGATGAAGCTAGAGAAGAAAAAACGACTTGAGACCGCAGGCTGGCGAGTTGGCACGGTCAGGGAGTTTCTCGAACTAACCGATGAAGAAGCAGCACTCATTGAGTTGAAGCTTGATCTGGCCAGAGCGGTGAAGGCTGAGCGGATTCGTCGTCACATGACCCAAGATGAGTTGGGTAGGATGTTGGGTTCCAGCCAATCACGTGTGGCCAAGATGGAGGCTGGAGACCCCACAGTCAGCATTGACTTGCTAGTGCGTTCCCTTCTGCGAGTAGGCGTCACTAGGCGTGAGTTGGTTCGACATCTGAGTCCGGCCACGAACAAGCGTGCGGCCTAACCTCGCTGTACGCGTACCCACTGCATGGTTCGGACTCTTTTGACCTGGAGGGATAAGGTGCAAATGTCAAGGTAGAGCCTTTTCTGGTTCTGACGCTCCACGCCAGTTCTTATAGACCGCCGCTCTATGTTTTTCTATTTCTTCTCATATGGCTAGCTAACGCCTACGGATCAGTGGTGCGAACAGAGTGAATGCCCATTGCAGGGGCCAGCTAAGCCATAACAGCTGCAACGTCTCCCCTTTTCCACTCGCCCTACTTTATTGACAATTCAAAACCTGACCCTATTGCTGCGGGCGGCAGGTTAAAGACCAAACCATGTCCGATTCGCGGCTCGGGTGCATCGCATTGTGCAACAACTCAGGACATAACACGTGGCAACGTTTGGCTGTCGACTACACTCGACGCAACTGACGATAACGTGGCCAAAATATCGAGAAGCGAATTCTCTATCTCGCTCGTTAGTTCATGTAGTATAGGCAAGAACTCGGCCGTCACCACCTTTGTTCCGTCTTCCGACGGTCGCCACCAAGGGGTGCCGACACGGTCCATCAGGGAATTACATGTTGAGGCAGATCGCTAGTACTTTAAAAGTGGGGCGTTGTTCAACAGCAGCCCAAGCGTTGGAGTTGTCAGATATTGTGGAATTGCGTCGAGCTTCAGCCGCAAGAATAACTGCTTATTACTCGAAACATGAGTTTCGATGTCTGTCAGGACGAGGCGATTATAACGGACCTCAAGCAACATCCCTGACAGCTGCTCCTTTATGAAAGAGGAACGGTTTGCAGACGCCCAGCGATCAAGTAGATGCAGATCTTTCCCCTGGAGCAGATAGACATTGCCTCCGAAACGCGGTTGCAGTGAGTTGAAGTAATGCGTGATAGCAGCATCACCTAAGCTGCCTCCATTTACAGCGTAGAAACCACAAATTCTATGCGTTGCACCCGTCTGTGGGTGTATGAACGGATTCGCGAAGGCTTGAGAGCAATCTAGTATTAGCCCTTCTACACCGTTGAGGCTTATGCTCGATTCGTACTTAGCTTGTAATCCGTAGTAGCGGATGTGACCAAATCGATCAACATCAGCAAAAATCAAGTCCTTTCCGAATTCCCGAGCCCCGTGAAAGTGGACCACCAAGGAATAGCCAAGTCGTTGGAGAAGCGGGATCACGAATCGCAGAATGAAGTCTTCTTCATTGCTGAATTTGAATTCGTCGGGAAACGCCATTTTCAGAGAACCTCACTTAAATCCAAAGGCCGGCGTGTTTCTCTTTTTACAAGTTGATTTTTAATGATCACAACGACTTTATGCTCCTCTGGCTCAATATCCGAAGGAATCTAAAGGGTGATTTTCCCACTTCCGTTACGGTCACAGTAGTTTCAATCGTCCACCTAGTTTCGTTTTCTATCGCTTACGGTCATTTGGAGGCGACATTAACCAGAAAGTACCGACGAGCGTTACGAGAACTCCCGCAGCAATGGCCAAGGCAATCCATTCTTGTAGACTCATGAGAGATCCACATTTCTTACGAAAACACCTTCCATAATACAGCCGTAGTCATTGCAAGGTTGAACCCTAGCATCCATTTCACGACAGCCAAGTCGCTCTCAATTCGAGAGAATCGGTTTTCGTAACTGGCTATAGCCTCTGCCGCTTTGCGGGCCTTCTCTTCGCTGGCGCCTGCTTCCTTCAAGGCATCATAAACTTCACTGATCATTGTGCTCATAAAAAGGACTCTCCCACGGGTCTCTGACTCTTGCTTTTAGCATACGGCCATTGTTTTTCATTGTCCATGTGTTTTCCTCAACCGTATTAGACCCTACGCCTCAATCGTAGCGCCACTTTCCGGCTCAGCGCCGTGACTTCTTCTACTTTGAAGACATACGCCAGCCCCAGGTACACTCCGACGCCGGCGGCTAACACCCCGGCAAAATGCAGGAGACGAAGCGGAGCCATAAGCGTTTCCGGCGCAGTCGCAAGCGAACGGCTGAGAGCGAACAAAACAACGCCGAACACGACAGACAAAAGCAGATGCGTCCCCAATCGACGCAGCAATAAGGGTTCGTTGAGCGGACCGTGGCGATGGCGAAAAATTGCATACAACGTCAATGTGTTTACATACGAAACAATCGAAGTTACCAGAGCAATACCCCAGTGTCCCCAGAACTGCATCAACAACCAGTCTCCACCGGCATTGAGTGCAATCGAGCCAATACCAACCCAGGCCGGGGTGCGGGTATCTTTAACAGCATTAAACAAGCGCACCATCACTTGACTGGTTCCATACGCCAAGGTACCGACGGCAAAGCCCATTAACGCTTGACTGGTAAGAGTGACATCGTTTGCCGTAAATTGTCCACGCTCATACAAGAGCTGGATGATCGGCGTCGCTAGCGCCAGTAACGCCGCTGTTGCCGGTAAGGCAATAGCAAATAAGAGCGAAAGTCCCGCACTCGCTTGCTCTTTAAAAGTCTCTTGTCGCCCTTGATGATGGGCCGCCGACAAATCGGTGAGTAGCACCGTGTAGACCGGCACAGCAAACAAGCTGACGGGTAAAATAAACACGCGAAAAGCATAGGCGAGCGCGGAAATGCTGCCTGCCGGCAGCCCAGAAGCCATCGCCCGGTCCACAAAAGCATTAATGGGCACCACTGCCGTCGCCACAATGGCCCCAAGCACGAGCCTACGCATTTCTCGCAAGGCAGGATGCGAGAACCCCAGCGACGGCTGATAGCGAATGCCCTTTTGTAGAAGCACAGGGATTTGCACCAAGAGCTGCACGATGCTGCCGCCTACTACACCGATCGCGAGGCTCGTCACGCCATAAGAACCCGCGAGCGTCAACGCGCTCGCGATCACCACAAGATTGAAAAAGACGCCTGCATACTCGGGCATGGCGTAGTGGTCGATGCTGTTCAACACGCCTTTTATCACGGCTAACAGACAATGCAGCACAAGCATCGGTAGCATCACCCGAAAGAGGGCAATCGTCAATTCACGGTCTGTTCCTCCCAGACCAGGCGCAGCCAGAGTCATGATTGCCGGCGCCGTCAGATAACAGACGCCAGCAATCACGAAGGCCAGCGCCAGCGCTCCGTTAAAGGCGATGCTAAAAACTTTAGCGAGTTCCTCTCGATCCTCTCGATAGCGAGTGACTACAGGCACGAAGAAATTGCTGAGCACCCCACTGAAAAATAGCGTCTGGATCATCTCAGGCACGTTGTACGCCACCAAGAAGGCGTCGGTCAGA
>CAZUFQ010000091.1:5328-7772 GCA_964618735.1 uncultured Enterobacteriaceae bacterium | reverse complement strand
TGTTTTCTCGTTTGCAGACGGAAACGCCTTCGGTGTTTCATTTTGCCTGGTGGGATGAAAAAATTCTTGACTGGTGCATGCGCGATGAGACCGTGAAAGTGCAGATGTTCCGCTTCATCGACGTGCTGCCTATGCTCAAGACCGGCGAGCAGGTTGCTCGACATCTGCAGGAATACTTTCTCAATCATAAAGAGGTCTTTCCTATTGCCATACAGTGGGGACTCAATTTTGCCTCTCATCGTTCCGCCGCCGCGCGCGCGGTCGCGCTCGCCGTGCGACGGAATGCGACGCGCATGGCGCAACGCTTCATCGTCGGCGCTACGCCAATAGAGGCGCTTACCACACTGCGCCGTCTACGCCGTCAACATCTTGCTTTTACGCTCGACTTGCTCGGAGAAGCTACACTCAGCGAAGAGGAAGCTGTTTCCTACCAACAACAGTATCTCCACCTGCTCTCCTCATTGACAGCGGCGGCAAAGAATTGGGAGGCTGACCCGCTCCTCGATGGCGATCACAGAGGACCGCTGCCACGAGTTCACGTGTCACTCAAGTTGACTGCCCTCGATCCGCGATTCGACGCCATCGCTCCTGAACAAAGTGCAGAGCGAGTCAAGGCGCGTCTCCGTCCTCTCTTTCGTAGAGCACAGGAACTCAACGCAGGGATCACGGTGGACATGGAGCAGTACCGCTACAAAGATCTCACGTTGCGAATCTTCAAAGAAATTCTGGAGGAAGAAGAGTTTCGCTCCTGGCCTCATGTTGGGATCGTGCTGCAGGCGTATCTGCGCGACACCAAACAGGACCTATACGACCTGCTCACATGGGCGCGCCGTCGCACGGCGCCGATCGGCGTGCGGCTCGTGCGTGGGGCCTATTGGGACTATGAAACGGTGATCGCGCGCCAAGTCGGCTGGCCAGTCCCCGTCTTTACACGTAAATGGGAGACAGACGAAAATTTTGAGCGGCTGACGATTACGCTGCTAGAAAATTATCAGTATCTCAATCCGGAGATTGCCACACACAACGTCCGCTCCATCGCGCGGACGCTGGCCGCAGCCGAGTGTCTCCGTCTTCCAGAGCGCGCAGTCGAATTTCAGATGCTTTACGGCATGGGCGACGCCATCAAAGCAGCGCTCGTCCAACTGGGCCAGCGACTACGCATTTACGCGCCCTGTGGCGAGTTGATCCCTGGGATGGGCTACCTCGTGCGTCGGCTTCTCGAAAATACTTCGAATGAGTCGTTCTTACGGCAAAGCTTCGTTGAGCGCACCGCCATCGACACCTTGTTACGGAGTCCAGCGGAAGAACGACAGAATGGAAAAAAACAGATCACAGAAGGTGAGCCGGCTCTTCATGAAGGCGCCTTTGTAAATGAACCCGAACTTGACTTTGCACAAGAAGAGCACCGGCGCCGGTTTCAGGAGGCGCTTGAGTACGTACACTCGCAATGTGGCCGGAGTTATCCTTTGGTGATTAACGGAGAAGAACTTTTCACTAACGCAACAATCGTCTCAACGAATCCATCTCATCCGCAAGAAATCATTGGTCGCGTTGCGCGCGCAGACATAGCCGCCGCCGAACGCAGCGTCACCAGCGCAGCGCAGGCGCTGGTAGACTGGCGAGCAACGCCGGCTGTGGATCGTGCAGCGTTTCTCTTCCGTGCAGCAGAGAAGATGCGCGAGCAGCGGCTCACCCTCGCGGCCTGGGAAGTTTTCGAAGCTGGCAAGCCTTGGCGCGAGGCCGATGGCGACGTCTGTGAAGCGATTGATTATCTCAACTATTATGGGCAAGAGATGGTGCGGCTCTCGGCGCCACATCAACTAGGCGAGCACCCAGGCGAACTCAACATCCATTTATATCAACCGCGTGGAATTGCGGTTGTGATCGCCCCGTGGAATTTTCCCTTGGCGATTTTGACCGGCATGACCGCCGCCGCCCTCGTGGCGGGCAATACGGTTATCATGAAACCGGCGGAACAGACTCCCATCATCGCAGCACAGCTCATGGAGATCTTTCGCAGTGTTGGGCTCCCGCCGGGAGTGCTCTCGTATCTGCCGGGCCTCGGAGAAGAAGTCGGCGCATACCTTGTACGTCATTCGCGCACGAATGTCATTGCGTTCACTGGATCACTGGCTGTGGGACTGCATATCAACGAGGCCGCAGCAAAGATGGGCGAAGGGCAAGGCGGCATCAAGAAAATTATTGCCGAACTGGGAGGCAAAAATGCGATCATTGTGGATGATGACGCCGATATCGACGAGGCCGCGCTCGGGACCGTACAGTCCGCTTTTGGCTACGCTGGACAAAAATGTTCGGCTTGCTCGCGGGTGATCGTGCTTGAGCACGTCTATGAGCAATTCCTCAGCCGTCTAGTGGAAGCCACGCGCAGCTTGTGCGTCGGTCCAGCCGAACGTCCTGACACCCAGGCCCCCCCGCTGATTGAT